>CAZTFD010000008.1:0-17849 GCA_964612225.1 uncultured Thermoplasmata archaeon
GCGCCAGGAACCTAAGGAGACCAAGCCACCGGAGGATCAGAAGATGGGACCTCAGAAGGGCAAGGTCGCACCTTCCGCAAAGGACGAGGAATACTTCGAATCAAAGGTGGAGGAAGAGCTCCGGAAGTTCAAGCAGGCGAGAGGCAAGTGAACGATCGCCTCAACGTCGTCCGCTCTTTCTCAGTTCCTCCTTCAATCTCTTCTCCTCTTCGTTGTCGGGGACTTCTGGATACAGCTTCGCCCCGCATCTGTCGCATCTCGGCTGGTCCGCGCGGTTGGAGGCGTCGCACTGTGGACATCTTGTGATGCCGGATATCGCCCGTCTGACTGCAGCTAAGCGCTCAGGGTCAAGCCTGTAGAGAGTCGCTATTACGTTATCATGATCTTTCTCTCGGTACCCGTTCTCGTCGGACATATCTCACCACTCCCGGTTCGATAATCACTCATCTAGGTAATTAACTGGATTGTGGGAGCCCGTTCGCGTCCGTGGCATGCGGGCTGGCAGACGATGCAGCCCACCATTCGCACGCGCTGCCGTTCGGTGACAACTAGATAAGCAATCGTGGTCTGATTCGTAACACCGTTAAGAACGGCGGTGATTGGAAATGAAGTTTGAGAAACTGACGAAAGAACAGTATGCGTGGGTGGGATTGAGACTGCTTCTCGGCTGGACATTGCTGTGGGCCTTCCTGGACAAGCTGCTAGGCCTGGGGTATGCCACAGCCTCGGGCAACTCTTGGGTGAACGGCGGGTCCCCGACCACGGGGTATCTGAAATTCGCGGCCGCTGGGCCGCTAAGCGGGTTCTACAACGACCTGGCGGGAAATGGCGCTGTGGATGCGCTGTTCATGTTCGCGCTGCTGGCGATAGGAACTGCTATGATATTGGGAGTCGGGACAAGGATCGCAGGTTATGGAGGTGCACTGCTAATGCTGATGCTCTGGACAACGCACCTGCCTCCTGAGAACAACCCCATCGTGGACGAGCACATCGTCTACTTGGTGCTCTTCCTGGCCATAACGTTCGTGAAACCAGGGCAATGGCTCGGCCTCGGAAAGTGGTGGGCCAACACGAAGTTGGTGAAGCGCTTCCCGATCCTGGTGTAGGCGCATTGGAGGCGGGTCTATCCCCGCCTCCTGAAACTCATTCCGTCCATTGATTTTCGACGAGGCCATCGCCTCGCATTTCAATACTGTGCGGTATAGCCGGTCAGGCATTCAAGTTTTTGAGATAGCGCCGAGAGAACGGAATGGAAGGAACCCTGCAGAGCAGGGTTCCAGGAAAAGAAAGGAGTTTGCTTGCTCAGTCCGCCCTGTTCTTGTCGACATACTTGATGCATCCCTCGAGGATGTCGAGGCCTGCGTCAAGCTGGTCCTGCGGGATGTTGAGCGGCGGGATGTATCTGATGTTCGACTTGCCGCATGGCAGGAGCATGAGACCCTTCTTGAATGCCATGTCGGAGATCAGGTCTCGGCTCTTGGCCGCGTTCTTCTTGCCCTTCCTGTCCTGGACGAACTCGTGAGCGAGCATCATTCCAAGACCGCGGGTGTCGCCTATGATCTCGTACTTCTCCTGCATCTCCTGGAGCCTCTTCTTCATGTCCCTGCCGACCTTCGTGGCCCTGTCGAGGAGCTTCTCGTCCTCGATGACATCCAGAGTCGCGAGCGCAGCTGCGTGCGATAGGGACGCGCCGCCGAAAGTGTTCGAGTGCCTTCCGTACCTGTCGAAATTGAGCTTCGCGTCGACGATCGTGGCCGCGATCGGAAGCCCGCCGCCGAGGGATTTCGCGCTGCAGATGATATCAGGGACGACGTCGAAGTGCTCGGCCGCCCACATCTTTCCGGTCCTTCCGATGCCTGACTGGACCTCGTCGTCTATGAACAGACACTTGTACTTCCTCGTGAGGTCGAAGACCATCTTCACGAACTCCTTCGGGGGCACCACGTATCCACCCTCACCCTGAACGACCTCCATGCAGATGGCTGCGAGGTCGTTCGGCGGGATCTGGTTCTCGAAGTACACGTCCTCGATAACCTTCGCACAGTACATGCCGCAGCTTGGGTACTCCATCTTGTAGATGCATCTGTAACAGTACGCGTAAGGTACGTGGAACACGCCGGGCATCAATGTGGCCGTGTATCCTTCTCTCTGCACCCACTTCGATGCGGTGAGAGTCATCGCACCCGTGGTCCTGCCATGGAACGCTCCGAGGAAGTCCAAGAAGCACTGCTTCCCAGTCCCCCTCTTGGCGATCTTGATGGCCGCCTCGACCGACTCCGCGCCCGTGTTCGAGAAGAAGACCATCTTCTTGTTCTTGCCAGGCGCGGTCTTGGCCAACCTCTCCGCGAGCCTTGACTGCAAGCCGCAGTAGAAGTCAGTGCCTGCAACATGAGTGTACTTGTCCACTTGGTCCTTGATAGCAGCGACGACCTTGGGATGCCTCGCTCCCACGTTCAGGACGCCGACCCCCGCGTAGAAATCTAGGTATGTGTTGCCGTCGACGTCTTCGATCACGGAGCCCTCTGCCTTCTTGAAGACAAGAGGCGCCGTCTTCGTGGCCTTCACGATGTATTCATCGTCCTTGGCCACGACCTTCTTGGCCTCCGGGCCGGGAGGCTCTACTCTGATGTTCGGAACCTTGGGCATTTTAATTCCCCTGATGTGCCGAGGTAAGCGAACGCTTGATAAATGGGTTGTGGAAATACACAACGAATCCCCGGGAAAATGCGCCGATTTCGAACACGGGGGTACGATAAACGGATGTGAATCACTGGATGGGGCCGGTGCGGGATCGATGAACGTCTCGTTTATAATGATTCATGATTAATTATAATAAATACATGATTATTGGGCAGTTCCGAAGGACGATCCGTTGGCTCGACCGGCCGTGAAACCACATGCTGAAGAGAACAAGCACGAATAGGGGCCGTCCCCAAACGTATATAAAGGGGCCACATTTTAGGGGATACCTCCACGGCGAGGATGCAATCTTGAAGTACACCCGATTCGAAAGAGCGAGGATAATAGGCGCGAGGGCACTTCAGATAAGCCTGGGAGCACCGACACTTGTGGATGTAGCTGACGAGAACATCGAGCCCATCGAGATCTCCATAAGGGAGTTCGACAAGGGAGTCATACCGATGACCGTCAAGAGAGACTGAGGAATTCAGATGGACGAGGTATCGGACACACAACTGCAGACTGAGACTGGCGCTTCACTGTTGATCCCGGAGGATGTCTACCTCACATCAGGCGTTCATATCGGCACTCAGCAGAAGAGCGCCGACATGAAGG
This sequence comes from uncultured Thermoplasmata archaeon, assembly GCA_964612225.1. GTDB lineage: Archaea > Thermoplasmatota > Thermoplasmata > UBA10834 > UBA10834 > COMBO-56-21. The sequence continues at coordinate 3,295 of CAZTFD010000008.1, forward strand.
AATTCATCTTCAAGGTCAGGAATGACGGTCTGTATGTCCTCGACGTCAAGAAGACAGACGAGCGCATACGGGTCGCGGCAAAGTTCCTAGCGCAGTTCGATTCTCAGAGGATATTGATCGTCTCGGCCAGGCAGTACGGCCAGAAGCCTGCCAAGGTCTTCGGCAAGACCATTGGTGCGATGGTCGTCGCAGGGCGTTTCGTTCCAGGCTCGCTCACCAATCCGATCCTCCCGAAGTTCACGGAGCCTGAGGTCCTTTTCGTGACGGACCCCGCGGCTGACGAACAGGCTCTAAGGGAAGCCCTCAACATCGGAGTACCGATCATAGGCATATGTGACGCGAACAACGAGACGAAGTACGTCGATCTTGTGATACCGTCCAACAACAAGGGCAGACGCGCTCTCGCAACGGTCTACTGGCTCCTTACCAGGGAGATAATGAAGGCCAAAGGACAGGTTGCCTCGGATGAGGATTTCAAGATGACCGTCGAGGACTTCGAGGCGTCTCTTTAGGCCAACCCGCTACAGCAGTCGTTTTTGTTCTGCGAAAGACTATTGGTGAGCCTAGTCTATTTGCTCCGAGAAGAGTGGGAGAATGAGACGCCCTTCCGTTGCAGGCATGTTCTACGAGGGTGGGGAACAAGCCCTCAGGAGCCAGATCGAGCAATGCTTCATGGGGAAACTAGGACCGGGTAGACTGCCAAAGGTCGGTCGGGGACCAAGGAAGATTCTCGGCGGGGTCTCGCCCCACGCGGGCTACGCCTTCTCGGGCATGGTGGCAGCGCATCTGTATTCTAGGATAGCGGAGGATGGCCTCCCCCAGGCGTTCGTGATCCTCGGTCCGAATCATACTGGTCGTGGCTCGGGTCTGGCCGTGACCACCCAGGACTTCCAGACGCCGCTGGGCGTTGTCAGGGTCGACCGGGACCTTGCTAAGGCGATCAGGAAGGACTTGGTGGACGAGGACGAGGTAGCGCACATGGCAGAGCACTCCATTGAGGTGCAGCTGCCGTTCCTGCAGTACCTTTCTCCGGACATCAAGTTCGTGCCCCTGTGCATGGGCTTCCAGGATTACGATGCCGCGATATCTGTCGGCAAGGTGATCAGGGATGCAATCAAAGGGAAGGACGTGGTCGTCATAGCATCCACGGACCTATCCCACTATGTCACCAGGGAGACCGCGCAGAGGAAGGACGGTATGGTGCTTGACGCCGTTAGGACCATGGATCCAAAGAAGCTGTATGAAGTAGTCAGGGACGAGGACGTATCCATGTGCGGTTACGGCCCGGTCATGGCGACCATGAATGCTTGTACCGGTGGCAAGGCTACCGTTCTCAAATACGCCACCTCAGGAGATGTCCAGCCGATGAGGGACGTCGTTGGCTACGCTTCGATTGTCATTGAGAAGTAAGATTAAGGCCCAGATGCTTGCCATGTCGATGAGGCTGCCGCGGATCACTTCTGTGGTCGTCCTGGCCGTGTTCATTCTTTCCCTAGCGTGGCTGATTCTGGTCGTCATCTCTCCAATGCTCGTCCCGCCGGACACGCTAGTCGACCTGTCTGGTCGAGTGGGTGGCCACGAGAACGAGAGCCAGTTCAAGGACTTGGGCGCCGTACCTCATGCCATGTACTGGCTCGGCGATGCCGAATGCCATCAGATCTCTGACAGAAGCTACTTCGTCAACGGCAACCAGATGCCTTTCTGCGCTCGGGACCTCGGACTATTCCTTGGTCTGGCAGTGGGCTTCGGATTCGTGTCTTTCTACAGGCTGAAGATCAACCCCATCCTCGCGCTGATGGGTTTCGTCCCCATGGCAGTGGACGGAGGCATCCAGGCGATCACCAGCTACGAGTCGAACAATCCCTTGAGACTGGTCACTGGCATTATCGCAGGAATAGCTGGATCCCTGCTGCTAGCCCACTTCGTGTTCGTGATTCAAGAGGACAGGGACAAGGGAAGCGAGGATCGCCACGGCCCTTCCTCCGAGGATCTCGCAGACGAGTCGCAGACCGGTTAGATTCGTGTTACTAGATGTCTGCTCGGGATGCGCCTATCGCGTTGAATGAGGATGTTCGGATGGCATGGCTGGGGATATGCTTTTCAATCTTAGCCAGATACAATCATGGGAGGTATCTTATAATATCAAACTCATACTGTGTTTCGAGGATGGGGTGCAGCCCCACCTCTTCACAAATCTAGGGTGATTAGGTGGCGTCGAACACGAGGAACTGTGTGTCTTGTGGTCGAACGATAGCTTGGGATGCGAACGTATGTCAATTCTGTGGCCATGACTATCGAGTACAGATGGCTGGGCCGCAACCGGTTGCGCGTGTTGGCACCGGGATTAGGATCCTCGTCTACCTGCTGTCGTTCTTCATCCCGCTCCTGGGCTTCATAATCGGGGCCGTGTTCTATTCGAACAAGGAACCAGATTACAAACACGTTGGCAAGGTCTGCATCATAATCGCCCTGTGGCCGGTCATCGTGATCCTGGTGTGTTGGCTGCTCGTCGTGCTGGCGGGAATCACACTGATCGCCCTTTAGGCCAGGACCCCTGTGCAGCTTCGCGGTCTCCACCGGAAACCACGGTGGGAGACCAGCAATCATTTTATAACCAGTTGTCTCATCCGAGGACTGTAGGTGCGGGACGGATGTCCCCCACCGAAATCTTGGAGGCTTGAAATGCAATCGTCAGGCGGCAGTGCAGGGACAAGGAACTGCGTTAGCTGTGGCCGAGCAATCTCCTGGGACGCGAACGTGTGCCCCTACTGTGGGCACGATTTCAGGATGCAGATGGCTCCCCAGGCAGCCCAACCGCAGATAAGCGAAGGAATGAAGATATTGTTCTACATCCTGTCGTTCCTTATCCCTCTGTTGGGCATAATAATCGGGGTGATTTACTACTCCAAGCCAGACCCTGAGAGTAAGAATGTGGGCAAGATGTGCATCATCCTCGCGCTCGTTGCGGTCCTGCTGGTCGTGATGTGCGTAGTCGTTCTTGGTGCTGCGTCTTGGTGGGCTTTCACGTAGTCCCTCGACAACAAACTCCTTCCCTATTCTTCTTTTGAAACATTCTCTGGTTCCAGCACGTCCGCCGAATGGAATCGGAAAGCGCAATCGTTAATGGCACGCGAGGCAATCAGCCGCCTAGATGGACGCGTTCTGGTCCCTGCTGATGTTCCTTGGCTCCACGCTCTGTCACCAGCTCCCTGAGCGGTCCTACTTCTTCGGCTCGCTCCAGATGCCACTCTGCGCGCGGTGCATAGGGATACATTTCGGGTTCTTGTTGTCGACAGCGTTCCTTTGGACCGGATCGAGACGGTTCACCTCCGGTATCCCATCTCTGAAGCACATGGGAGTACTTGGAGTGGTGATGGCCTTCTTCCTGCTGGACTCAACCCTTTCGTACGGTGGTATCAGCACTTCTGATAACCTCCGCAGGACCCTCAGCGGTCTGTCCCTCGGCGTCACCTTCCCGTTCTTCGTGATCCCGCTCCTCAACTCGACCATCTTCCCTGGAAGGAACACGACCCAGCTGTTCTCGAAAACGTCGGATTGGGCCTGGTTCGCGGGGCTGTATGGCTTTGCCGCCGCCGTAATCCTCTTGTCCACCAGGTCCGAGCCTCAGTTCTATGCCGTCTCCATCGTCGGTGTGACGGGCATTTTCTTCTTCTTCATTCTGACGATCTCATTGGTGTTCATGCTGGCCTTCGAGAACAGCCCCTATCCGAAGCGGCTCAAACTGACTGGAGCCGGCATCACCGCCGTTACATTGCTGCTGACACTGGCGCTGCTCCACAGATGGTTCATCGGGACTCCCTGAGCCCGTTTCGTTGCATTTTGCTCGAAAAATCGCCCAGACAGTGCCAAGATTAATATTCAGCTACGGTGATAATGCCTTTGGATGGGAACGACACCAGCAGAGCTGGTTTCTTTTCTACTCCTCGAGGAGATTAGAATGTCGAGTGCATCGGGAACAAGAAATTGTGTGAAATGTGGGCGAACCATCGCCTGGGATGCCAACGTGTGCCAGTTCTGTGGCTACGACTTCAGGACGGCAAACGCTCCAGCGGCCCCCAAAGAGACCGTGAAGCCAATCATCGGTGGGGTTCTGGTATTGATCGGTGGCCTGATCGAGCTATATGTTGGATATGTCCTGGCATGGACTGGAGAGGCGTTCTCCGGCATCACCTTCGGCGTGAGCGACTTCCTGACGGTGTGCGGAGCGATAATCCTCCTTCTGGGTATCGTCGCTGTGCTTGGCGGGATCTTCGCCATCATGCGGAAATTCTACGGGCTCGCGGTTCTGGGCGGCGTCTTGGCCGTGCCCGGCTTTGTGATCCCAGGGCTTGTCGGCCTGATATTGGTCGCCATGTCCCACGACGAGTTCAAGAAGTGAGCTCACCCGGACACATTGCAAACCCCGAAAACCCCTTCCAGAGCTTTTCCTTTTCTTAGATCCGCTTCATCATGCCTAGCTCGGGCTCGTATATCTCTCCCTTGTCCAGGAGGCTGGCCACTATCTCCTCCAGCCTGACCTTGTCGATCTTCTTGGACTTCGCGGCCTCGACGATCGCATCCCAGCCGGCCCCCTTGCCGCCAGCGGCGAGAGAATCGATGATCTTCAGGACGGTGTCCTCCTCGTCGGCTCCCACATTGACCTCGTGCATCTGCTCCTCGCCCACCGCTTCCGTCTTGGCGGGAGCCTTGGCCTTTTTCGGCGCGTGAGACTCCTTCTTCTCCACGAAATGGCTTCCGCTCTCCGGCAGCACGGCCCTGAGCGCATCCCGTACGGTGTTCCTGAAGCGCTCCACATCGATGTCCTTGTAGTATTCGATCGCGCGGACGACGCCGTCAGCCAGATTCTCGTGGTACCCCAGCTTCATCAGCTGGGCGATCGTGGGCTGGCCCATCTTGAGCCCGTCCTCGATCGCATCTATTCTGAGGAGCGTGCTCTTGGCCGCCTCAAGGGTCCAATATGCCCTCGCCTCTGCGTCCACCTCGCGGATGCGTTCCGGCCTGATGCTCAGGTACTTCACGCCTTCCTCGGGCGTGTACGCCCTGCTCTTTCCGACGACGGCCGCGAAAGCGGGCGGCGACATCTTGGAGAGCGTCATCGCCGCTCCTGGCTGGTACTCGCCAGCTGATATGTAGAATGTGCCCGTCGTGTCCGTTATCCGGGCCCTGAACCTCTGCTTACCATCCTCTCCGATATCCTCGATGTCCGTGACCACACCGACCACGAACATCCGGTTCACCTTCGCTCCCAGCGGGGTGATCACGTACGACACGGGCTTCTCGCCCTCGCCCGAGTGTTCCAGCACGGACGAGTTGTACTCCTCGGCGAACACCCTCCAGGCGACCTCGCGGGCGTTCATTCCTGCCCCTCCAGCTCTACCAGGAGCTTCTCGGCCTCCTGCTTCACGTCCGGCGTGGTCAGTTCAGCCTCCTTCGCTATCATCGAGAGGCCGTACGCGTCCGCAGTGACGGCACCGGTCACGGTCAGAACTTTAAGAGTCAGTTTCTCGTCCATGGCGTCCCTGACGACATCGAAGTTCATCGTCTCCTTGGCCTTCTGCATGCCCTCGTCGAGGGTCGTGTCCGTGAGCTTCTCTGTGAGCTCGCGGTTCATGACGACGCCCACAGCGCCGCTCCCATCGTCCAGGATCGCTTTGATCCTCAGGTCGGGGATCCCATCGACCCTCCCGTGGAGCTTGCATGTGCCCTTCTGGAGCGCGCGCTTGCATTCTGGGCATCTCGTTATGAGGCCGGAACCCTCCCGGACCTCTATGACCACGCCCCTGACTGTGACGTCGACCGCTCCCCCTCTGGCGGCGATCTCCGATATCATCCTGACGCCTGACCTCTGGAGCTCCTCGACAGTCGGGAACTTCTCCTTGATCATGGTGACATCCGCGCGATCGTCGAAGCTGAGCTGTGGGATGCCCCTCCAGGCCTTGACGGTGCCCTTTGAGATCCTCACGACCTCTCCCTGCTTCAGATTGAAATCTGACCATGCGGTGAACTGTACCTTTCCCGATTCGTCTGCGAGTATTCCAGAGAAGACCTTCTTCGACTCCCCCTGGACCGTGACCTCGCGAGGCTCGAGCGAGAGTATCCTCCCCTTGACCTCGACATACCCCATGGCCTCCCTCAGCTCGGCGATGCTCACGACCTTCGGCGGCCCCTGGGCCACCTGGATGTCGCCTATGGTGGACGGGTCCTCCTTCTTGATCGAGACCCTGTTCCCGAAGTTGACCTGCACCCTTCCCTGGTACTCCTTTGTGTAGGCTCCCTTGACGGATATCACGTCGCCCTTCTGGAGCTCCACGCCTTCCGTGTCCCAGACGGTGTACGGGAGCGTGGTAGAATCGTCCCCGATGAATCCGTAGATGATGTTCTTCTTCTCGCCCTTAGCGGTTATCTCCTTCGAATTGGAGGAGAGCACCTTGGCGATGAAATCCACATTCGGCTCTCCCGGCCTGATCTCCGCGAGCTTCCTCTGAAAACCCGTCGAGAAGCCGCTGGTGTCTCCGCCGTACTTCTTCACGATGGTCCGCTTGGCCATCGGAATGCTGAGCCTGTAGACGTCGACGTATTTCTGCAATTCCTCTGCTATCTGTTCCTCTGACAACTTATCCCCGAGCGCCCTTGCAATCTCTTCTATGTGGGGCGCTAGCTTCTCTATCTCCACGATAAAGCCCCCCTGTGAGCAGCCGTTTTTCTACTGTGCTGCTGATATGAAAACCGGCCTTCGGCATATAAAGTGATGTACTACGGTTAGACGAAAGTGCAGATGATTATTCCATCAGAATCACGGGCCAGCAGCGTACGCCCTCACGCGGTCCATGCTCCATTCGAGTAGCGAGATCCGTTCTATGCTGAAGACCTGGTCCACGCCGTCGTACTTCTCATGCATGGCCTCCATGGCTATCTGATGAATCTCGTCCGGAACTGTCCATTGACACGACAGAATCCTGTCCTCGTATCCGTCCAACATCTTAGGGACCTCGATGGGATGCTCGTGCATGTCGATGAGGCTCACCCTGTCCGCTGGCAGCAGGTCCGGCAGCTCCCTCTCCCTCATCCCGGGATGATGTATCTCGAACCCGTTCTCCTCGCACACGCGCTCGTACAGCCGCCTGAGCGCCTCCGCTGGCGATTCCTCCTTGTTGAACGCCACGGAGAGGAACCTGTCGGTCGTGACGCGCCCGATCTCGCCCAGGGCGCATTTCCAAGAAGGTATCAGGTGTAGGACGTGGATGCTGATGGCCGCGCTGAAGACGGCATCCCTGAACGGCAAAGCGCACAGGTCCCCTTTGAACAGGTTCTCGGTCCCCTTCTCTCTTGCCTTGTCCAGCATCCTGGGGGAGATGTCAACTCCAACGACGTCATATCCCCTCTTCTGCAGAGGCCCCGCGAACCTTCCCGTCCCGACTCCCGCGTCCAGAGTCCTCGAGCCTTTGACCAAGACCTTCTCAAGTGCGTTCAGGATATCGCCCATGACCGTGTCCGGGTAGAACCGGGTCTCATCGAACTTGTCCGCGACTCTGTCAAACGAGTAACTCAAGCTGCTCTTGCTCCGCATCGACTTGATGCGCTCCCTTCGATAATTCCTTTGTGCCGGCCCTGAAGCCGCGCGGAAACGAGGCAGTCGGACCCGGCTGGGAAAAGGTTATGGTCGGTGCTCCCGATACCGGGGTCAGTAGCACTAGGGGGAGCGAGGTTGAGATTCAACAAGACAGCGTGTGTGCTGAGCGTGATGATCGCAATCGTCTTGGTTGTGCCCATCGGCGTGTTGGGCGGACCGCGGGAACCCAAGGCCAGCTCAGAGAAGGAGTGGACCATTCTGATCTTCTGGGCTTGTGACAACAATCTGGAGTTCACGACCGAGTTTTGCATGCAGGCCTGGGAGAGGGCGCTGACGTCGAACGAACAAGTGAATATCGTCGTCTTCCTGGATATCCAGTCGGTCATGGGGACGTGGATCTATGAGATATCTGGTGGCACGAGGAAGGTCGTGGCCAACTGGGCTGAGATGAACTCGTCCGACCCTGCAACCCTCGAGAAGTTCACCCTGTGGGGCATGAAGAACTTCCCGGCCAAGAAGACTCTGCTCCTGATATCTGACCACGGATACGGCTGGCGCGGGATATGCCAGGATGAGACGAACGGTGATGTGCTGATGCCAATGCATGGCATCGCGGAGGCGCTGAAGGATGTTAAGGCCACCAACAGGAAGGGCGTGGACCTTGTCGCGTTCGATGCTTGCAACATGGCCTCCCTCGAGGGGGCCTACGAGCTCAGGGACGCCGTTCCATACATGGTCGCCTCTGAGACAATGGAACCGTTCGACGGCTTGCCCTACGAGATGTTCATTACGGACATGGTGAACACACCGACGATATCCGCTGCCGATCTCGCGAAGAACATCGTCTACGAGTACGTGCTCTACTACAGCGAGAAATGGGACTACGCTCACCAGATGACCTACTCACAGGACTTCGCCACGATGGTCGCGCTGGACCTGTCAAAGATGGCAGCCCTTGGTGATGCGTTCAGCGACTTGACCGTCGTGCTGAACGAGGTCATGCCGGACCACATGAAGGAAGTGGAACGCGCAAGGGGATACGCCCTTGTGGGGACATGGACGAACATGGCGGGATATGAGTGGATGCCGGATGTGTATACGTTCGTTGAAGGTCTTCGAGTGATCGAGGGACACCCTGAGCTGACGGCCGCAGTGGACGCCTTTGAGGACGCGTTCGACGATGCGGTCCTCGCACAGGACAACAGCGCGAAGTACCACGACACCGTCCACGGGCTGAACTTCTGGTTCCCGCCGTCCATGGGGCAGTACAACATGAACGGCTGGGCCTGGGCACGACAGTTCATCTACGACGGTGTGGAACTCGACCTCGTGGCCGAATCGTCCTGGGTCGACTGTCTCATGACATACTACTCGTCGAAGTGAAGTCCGACGATGCGGCATCCACAATGTCGCATCCAATTCCCACTTTCCTTTTCTTTATCGTCGGTCAATTAGAATGTTCTTCGAATGTTCCCATGAGTCATGGCAAAAACTATCATGGGTTGAGCAACGGGTGTTGGCAATTCAAGGTGTTCGACCTTGCCCACATTCGACATGAATGGCATACAGAATATATAGATAACAGCGCAATTACGTCCCTCGGACAATTGGGGGAGGATTTCAATCACGACCGAATTCGAGCTGTCAATAAACGGCTCCAGCAAGGATCTGTTGGATTCAATAGCGGTGTTGGCTGACCAGGACATCAATCTCAATACCATCGCCACTGCCAAAGTAGATGGACACTACGTTATCAAGTTCATCACGGGGTCTGAGGACGATGTGCGAAGGACCTTCATCAAGGCCGACCTGCCGTTCACGGAGAAGCGCGTCCTCATTGTTGAGGTCCACAACCGGCCTGGAATGTGGGTGAAGGCGGCTCATCACCTCGTGGATGGTGGCGTCCAGCTCGAGGCGTCCTATCTGCTGAGCCAGCATGGTGACAAGCTGACGTTCGTATTCGTAGTGGACAACTACGAGAGAGCAAAGAAGATCGCTGGCCAGATAACCAATTGCTCCATGGACTAGGAATGTGATCGGCAGATCGTCGATTCAGGACAGGGGTCGTTATGTGTGAATCCGCGGTGTATCTCATGAAGGGCTCGGAGAGGGTTCTGATCATGTCCGAAGCCGCAAGGATAATCGTGAACAATGACGGTATCACCTGCATCGACATGCTGGGCGAGAGGAAGGAAGTGCCTCAGGTCAAGATCGTTGATGCGAACCTCGTGAAGCACGAGATCATCCTCAAACCCAGGTCAGGATGATGGTTTGGGCATAAAGATCGCGGTCGCGGGCAAAGGCGGCGTCGGGAAGACGACCATTGCAGGCTCCTTGGCGCGAATCTGGGCTAGAGATGGGCTCAAGGTCCTCGCCGTCGACGCGGACCCTTCCGCTCACCTGCACTCGGTCCTTGAGATCCCCGCCGAGCGCACCCCGAAGCCGATATCCTCAGAGCTGGACCTCATCGAGGAGAGGACCGGTGCAAGGCCTGGCTCCGCCACGGGCCCCTTCTTCAGGCTGAACCCGAAGGTCGACGACATCCCCAGCAAGTATTCTGAGGTCGGCGCCGACGGTGTTAGGTTACTTGTTCTGGGCACTATCAAAGCTGCCGGGAGCGGCTGCTTTTGTCCGGAGAACGCGCTCCTCCGCAGCCTTCTGGAGCACATCATCCTCGACAAGGACGAAGCCGTCGTTGTCGATATGGAGGCGGGCCTTGAGCAGTTCGGGCGGTCCACATGCAGAGGCGTGGACATGCTTCTGATCGTCGTGGAGCCAGGCACTCGGTCTGTTGAGACCGCCGTAAGGGTCGCGGAGCTGTCTCGTGAGATGGGCGTTGAGCGAATGGGCGTCGTCGCCAACAGGGTCAAGGACGCCGAGCAGGAACAATCGCTAAGCCGACTGCTCGAAGCTCATGGCCTCCGGCTGATGGTCTCCCTTCCCGTCTTGGATGTCGTCGCTCGCTCCGATTTGGAGGGCAAATCCCCGTTCGCAATGCCTGGTGTCGAGCCCTGGACGGAGGCCGTCAGACGGCTTTCGAAGGAAATCTCAAAGTATCTCGGTTCTGCAGGATTCAAGGCCTGAATCCATTCAGTCGGCGTTTCTGTGTGTCCGCGTCGGCGTGCGCCGAACAATGTCAATAACAATGTTTTTGTAGAATCATCATCATTCGTCAGATGTCGACTACAGAGGCCGTGGTCAACGGTAAGCCAGATGTTTGGTACGAATGGGGCGGAGCTAGTTCGTGGTTTTGGTGCCATGATCGGTCAAGGACGAGCGTTCGTTCACGGAAGGTCATATCCGCTATTGTCCATTTGTGGTCATATCCGACCATTCCCCAATCCGTCGATTTTTCGAAGATTGAGCACGATCATGTCGAATCGGCATATATCTGAGCGACAAAACGGGGTCGCGGCCATCCATGTCGTCAGGCATATCAGGAGTGCTGTCTAATTGGAATCCGGCTCAGGTGACAAACCAAAGAAGGGTGAGGAGCGCTCGCAGACAAAGGACCGCTTCAGCTGTGATTGTTGGGACAGCAGCTGTGCGTCAATGTTCTCGGACCTTCACGATGCCGGCGTTAGCACAATCCTGGACAGAGCGGCCAACCAAGGGGCGCAGTGCAGGTTCGGCCAGCTGGGCCTTTGCTGCAGGATCTGCCTCCAGGGGCCGTGCAGGATCAACCCCATGGGCAAGGAACCCACGACGGGCATATGTGGCGCACGCGACTACACTCTGGTTGCTCGCCACATCGACAGGATGATAGCCGGAGGTGCGGCGTCGCACTCTGGGCACGGCAAGGAGATCGCGCACGTGCTTCACGATGTGGCTGAAGGGAAGACGAAGGACTACCAGGTAACCGACAGGGCCAAGCTTGAGGCGGTCGCCAAGAAGCTGGGGCTCCCGACGGACGGGAAGAACGGCTCGAACCTGGCCAGCACAGTCTCGACGAAGGCTCTGGAGGACTACTCCAGGTACACCGACGAGCCTCTCTCTTTCCTCATATCCACCGTCACTAAGGGCAGGATCCACAGGTGGGATACCCATTCAGTGCTGCCGAGCAACATCGAGACCTCCATAGCAGATGTCATGCACAGGACCGCTATGGGCGTCGATGCGGACCCGGTCCCCCTACTGTTCGGCGGAATCAAGTGCGCCTTGGCCGACTACACAGGCGCCCAGATCTCATCCGACCTCAGCGACGTGCTCTTCGGCACGCCCAAGCTCGTTCTCAGCGAGGCCAACCTGGGCGTGCTTGACGAGAGATACATCAACGTCGCGGTGCACGGCCACAACCCGCTCCTGAGCGACATAATGGTAGAGGTCGCGCGAGAGATGAAGGATGAGGCCAAAAAGGTCGGGGCCGAGGGGTTCAGCATAGTCGGCGTCTGCTGCACGGGCAACGAGATCCTGATGAGAAAGGGGATCCCGATCGCTGCGAACGTGACTTCCCAGGAGCTCGTGCTGCTGAGCGGCCTTCTAGACGCGATGGTACTAGACTATCAGTGCTTCATGCCGTCGTTGTCCACGCTAGCACGATGCACCCACACCAAGCTCATCTCGACAGAAGAGATAGCGAGGCTGGTGGGAGACACCCACATCGAGTTCGCTCCCGACCGCGCCAAGTCGTCCGCCCGCGATATCCTGAAGATGGCAATGGAGGCCTACAGACATCGTGGCAAAACGAAGTTGTTGCCCACTGTCAAGCCGGCGAAGGTCATGGCAGGATTCAGCGTGGAACAGATGAAGCTCCTGTTCTCGAAGAAGTCTCCCGATGACCCGATCCAGTACCTTGTCGACAACATATCGAACGGCAAGATACGAGGCGTCGCCCTGTTCGCTGGGTGCAAGAGCACCCGCACCAAGGACGACCAGGACGTGTTGACGATCGCGAAGGAGCTCGCGAAGCACAGCGTCCTCCTCATGGCAACTGGCTGCAACGCCATCGAGCTCGCAAAGGCGGGCTTCATGGACCCCGACAAGACCAAGGAGTTCGCGGGAGAGGGTCTGCAGTCGTTCCTGGCAGAGCTGAGCGAGGCCGCTGGGATCAAAGGCCTGCCATGCGTCTGGCACATTGGTTCCTGCGTGGACAATCCGCGATTCTCCAACCTTGCCACGGAGGTAGCGAACAAGATGGGCGTGGACATTGACAAGATACCTTTCGTCGCGATAGCTCCGGAAGCGATGCACGAGAAGGCCGTCTCCATTGGGACCTGGGCGGTGGCGATGGGATTCCCCGTCCATGTCGGCACGATCAACTACATCTACGGCTCAACGCTGGTCACCGAGGTCTTGGAGAACACTGCCAGGGACGTCTACGGCGGCTACTTCATATTCGAGACAGATCCGAACGAGGCTGCGAAGCGATTGTACTCCGCCATAGAGTACAGACGATGGCGGTTGGGCATCACCGACCCCGAGTTGGAGCGCGCATCCTACTGCGGCCCCAAGGGCGAGAAGATCCCGAAGGAGAAGCTCTTCAAGATGGCGATAGAAGGATCGATCATCGCCACGGGCTACGCCGATGTGCTCCTCAACCGCGCGCTTCGCAAGTTCGGCCCGGAGAAGAAGATCGAGTTCCCTGAAACGGGATACCAGCTCCCGAGCCTGTTCGCGTGGCTCGGCAAGGACTGCTCGAGGCTCGGGGACCTGCCTAGATTGCTTGGCGAGGCTAGGGGCAAGATCGTGGAGAGCCCGACGCTAGAGAACGCCGTCGCCTCGGGAGAAGCGACGATGATCGCCGCGGAAGTGGTCGAGGCGCTGAAGTACATCGAGACCCCCACACCCTACGAGGGCACGCCCTACTGCGGCTTCGTCCCGGACAGGGTCCTGAGACAGTTGGGCATTGCCTTCGTCGACGACACCATCCCAGGTGCTGCGGTGTTCGTCGGCAAGGCGAGCGACCCGAAGAAGCTCGCGAAGATGATCCGAGACTGCCAGAACAAAGGCATGCTCATCGTCGCCTCCTACGATATCATCCAGCAGCTCAAGGACGAGAAGATCGCCATGGGCTTGGACAGGATGCTGTATCCAGTGGGCGAGTTCACCCAGATAATCCACGGCCTCAACTTCGCCATCAGAGCCGCCCTCTCCTTCGGAGGCGTCCAGAAGGGCGACCGCGAGGGGCTCCTCACCTATCTGTCAAAGAGGCCCAAGGTTTTCGTGCTGCAGCTCGGGCCCTTGGACTACATCAAGGTCGCTGCGGAGTTCGCGGTCATGTTCAACGGCTCGCCGACGATCACGGACCAGGACGTCGAACCCATACCAGACAAGTACGTGGTCCAGAAGAACCTGGACGAGATGATCGCAACGGCGATCGAGGTCCGCGGCTGCCGCATAAAGCTCGGGGCGATCGACTTGCCCGTGCCCTACGGTCCCGCATTCGAGGGAGAGACCATCAGGCGGCCGGACATGTATATCGAGGCGGGCGGGCCGTCCAAGACCCTCGCGTTCGAGCTGCTGAAGATGTGTCCGTCGGAGGAGATCACGGACGGGAAGATTACGCTCATCGGCAAGGACGTCGACCAGATGCCAGAGGGCTCTACAACTCACCTGGGCATCTTCGTCAGGGTCTACGGAAAGAACATGCAGAAGGACTTCGAGTCCGTGCTTGAGCGCAGGATTCACCAGTTCATCAACTTCGCCGAGGGCGCTTGGCACACCGGTCAGAGGAACCTCCTATGGATAAGGCTGAGCAAGACCTCAGTGAAGTCGGGCCTCAGGCTGAAGCACTTCGGCGACATCCTGGTCACTAAGCTCAAGCAGGAGTTCGGCGCCATCGTGTCCAAGATCGAGGTCGACATCGTCACGGACGAGGCGGAGCTGAGGAAGCACCTTGACGAGGCCAAGGAATTCTATGCCGAGAGGGATGCGAGGATCGCGAACCTGACGGATGAGAACGTGGACACCTTCTACACATGCACGCTCTGCCAGAGCTTCGCCCCGGGTCATGTATGCATCGTCA
>CAZTFD010000009.1:0-1697 GCA_964612225.1 uncultured Thermoplasmata archaeon
CTTGATCTTCTTGCCTATGAACTTGGGGACCAGCTCGCTCTCCTCGTGGTCCGTCATGAAGACCTTCATCGGGCCGATCGGGTCCGGGAACGAGTAGACCTCGCTCGTGCTGAGCGCGGGAGCGCGCTTGAATCTTCCGTTCTCGTAGTAGAGCGGGTCCCTGATGCATTCCTCGATCATCGCGTCGGGCGAGAAGTAGGTCGCGAACTCGTATCCCTCCAGCTTGCTGTTGTCCGCGTCCCGCACTCGGACATAGTCGACGGATTCCATCCTGTCGGCTGCCCGCTTGGCGAAAATATCTGATGTACCGGGGTCGATGCCCATGGAACAGAGCGCGAATCTGCCGGCGTCCTTGTACTTCTTGTCGAAGGCCTCCTGGTCCTCGAACATAGGATGCCCGAATTCCTTGTCTCCGGTAGCCATGTCGATGTAGTTCGCCCCGCCTTTGAGACACCCTTCCATGATCTTCAGGTTCAGGGCAGGCATCGTTCCGTTGACGAGCATGTCGACTCGCTCGGCCACCTTGGCGACCTCGTCCGGGTTCGACCCGTCGGCCTTCACGATGTCGATCTTGTCGCTCTTGGACCTCTTCTTCACGAACTCAGGACCCCTGAGGTTCACGTCCGCGAGGACCAAGCGAGAGACCAACTTGCTCTTGGCAAGGTCCTGCGCTATGCACTGTCCTACTCCGCCGCACCCGAATATTGCTACCTCGATTTCCTTCGGCATGTTTCCCCTACTTTCTCACTAATCTCACAATTGACCCAGCGACGCTGGGCGGGAGAGATACCCGGGAGCCCGACTAAATACCTTTCATTCAAGGGGGTCCCCCCTTGGTTGATTAGATAGTGACTGTGAGATAGGACGGCTTCTGAAGGGGCCGGAGGGTCCTCTCTCGCAAGGAAGCAAAACTGTCGAATCCCGAGATGATTGGCTGAATCCCCGGAGCCAACGGTAGAATCCTCATATATCACACGCGACAGATACGGTACCGTGAAGGAGACTAGGCAAGTCGCCAACGTAACGAACAGCGCATTGACCATTGAGGGCGCGGGCGTACGTCTAATGAGGGCCTTTGGATACTACGAAGTCCCCAAGCTCGACCCGTTCCTCATGCTGGACGACTTTCATTCCTCTGACCCGCTCGACTACATAGCCGGGTTCCCGTGGCATCCACACAGAGGCATCGAGACGGTGACATATGTCATCCGAGGAAAGATCGATCACGGGGACAGCATCGGCAACAGCGGCACCATCGGCTCGGGCGACGTCCAGTGGATGACCGCAGGTAGTGGAATTGTGCATCAAGAGATGCCCAAGGAGTACAGTGGCATGATGCAGGGGTTCCAGCTTTGGGTGAACCTCCCCGCGGCGAACAAGATGATGGACCCGAGGTATAGGGGCATCACGCAGGACCAGATCCCTACGTCCAGGCCATCGAAGGGGGTCGAAGTGAAGGTCATAGCGGGCAAGGTGGGCCGCGTCGAAGGCCCCGTTAGGGACCTGGTCGTGGAGGCGGAGTACCTGGATGTCTCTGTCAAACCTGGGATTGAGTTCGACCGTGCAATTAGTAGGGGCAACAACGCGTTCGCATACATCTTCGAGGGTCAGGGGTTCTTCGACCCGTCGAACAGAGGTCCCGCCGGAGAAGGGAGCCTGATCATCATCCCAATCATCGTCTCGCCAGCGGTATTCTA
>CAZTFD010000009.1:1707-11853 GCA_964612225.1 uncultured Thermoplasmata archaeon
GATCATGTTCGGAGATGGCGACCAGGTCGAGACTAGAGCCGGGAGGGACGGCGTGCGGTTCCTTCTGGTGTCCGGCAAGCCCATCAGAGAGCCCGTGGCTTGGCGTGGACCGATTGTGATGAACACGGAGAGGGAGCTGGACATCGCCTTTGAGGAGTACTGGAGCGGGCGTTTCCTGAAGTCCGCTGCCAAACCCTAGAGCGCGGACGTATGCACCTTCGACAAGACAATTGAGAAATCAATGAAAGGGTTTGATCGCACGGCCGTGGAATCCCCAGGTCGATCACATTCCAACCATCACGAGCCATGCGACATAGTCCACGTGTGGCATTCCCTCCGCATCGTAGTGCAGATGGATGTCGCCGTGGCCGTCGAGCATCTCGAAGTCATACGTCCCGGACTCCACCGAGAAATGGAGCCAGAAATCGGTCCCATCACCCTTGCCCACCGTTACGATGGTGATGTTGCCTGTCAAGTCTCCCCAGGTCGCATCGTAGATGGTGCCATATTCATGGATGCCGATCATGCCCGTCCCGTGAATGAGTATGTTGACAGTCGCGATCGAATGTCCCGTGATGTCGCCCGTCCAGTCCCATTGATTCTCCTTGACGACAAACGTGTTCGTGCCTGCGGTCCACGGACCCATCACGAGCTCGCTCGTAGGATTCACCAGGTTCCCCGCTACTTCGGTCGGTTTGGCCGAGACAGGTTGGCTTGCCATGATAGCGAATACGAAGATGCTCAGAAGTGCTGCTGCTAGCCTCTTCATCAGTTCACCTCCCCCTCGAACCACCCTCGAGGCGACATACGTAGGCGCGGGCAGTTCTACAAGAACTTTTCCGCGCCATGATTCGTCGATTGTCGAGAGCAACCTGACGCATTAGCCGACCGGCGTCTTCGGACCGTTCACAAACCGAGCACATCGATGAGCCAATAGCCGTTCTTCATGACGGATCTTCCTGTCTTGATCGCGATGTCCGACCTGAAAGAAGGACCGCCCGTTACAAAGCTGTGGTATTCTCCATTCTCACCGCAGTAGGTTATCGGGACTCCTACGGCATCCCTTCGAAGACCCTCAATCCTCGAGAGACACGCAGGGTCTATTATCCTTCTCACATCATCCTTCTTGAGGAACTTCGAGTCGAGCGCCACGATGACCGCCTTGAAGCCAGCCCCAACGAATTCCTCCATGACAACCTTCTGGTCCATGTTCCAAAGGGGAAAGACCGATTCCAGGCCTGCCTTGCGAGCGACCCTCTCACACCATTCCCGATTCTGTCTCACGTCGATATCTCCGAACACCACACCCTCGAAACCCTTCGACTCCAACTCCACAAGAGCTCCGAGGAACACATCCTCGTAGTCACCGTCACCCACCGCCTTCTGGATCAACGTTTTTCCAAGGGCCTCCGCCTGCTTCCGAATCAGTTCCGCTCTCACTCCGTGGAACGCGACTCTCCCGCAGTCCCCTCGATAAGTGTTGAGGAGGCACTGGATATCAATCCCTTCAGAAGCCGCTTTCCAAGATGCAAGACAGGAATCTTTTCCCCCGCTCCATGAGACCGCGAACATCAAGATCACCCTTCCCGTCTTCTCAGGCCGCCCTCGATATGCCATTTGAGTCTAAATCAGTGATGCAGACCTAGAGCGCAAACTCGTAAGACCGCATTTGAATCCACCATCTGGCGCGTCAGGATAACAGCGTTATTAAATATCTTCCACGACAATCACGGGGCGATTGCTCTTTGGTCGAGAGGAGGTGAAGAATCTGCTCACACTTGTAAGGATACATGTGCCGCCTGTCACAGGCGAGCCTGGAAGCGGGGTCACCTCCCACGTCAAGCCGGATCTCGTCTGGAACTACGTGATCGAGAACCACAAGAACTGGCACTCAAAGGAGGTGAAGCTCCTCTACATGACCCACAGACATCTGCAGGACGACACGAGCCTGATTGTCGATGCAGCGAGCCCTGATGCGCTCGCGGATTTCCTCGCCAAACACATCGCCCCGCTCGACCATGTGAGGGGGATATGGGTCCTCAATCTTGCGCGGATGAGATTCTTCAAGCTCCCGGAGGAGCGCCCGCGGGACTTCTCCAGGTACACTGTGACCATAGATGCCGTCCCCAAACATATGGACAGAATCTACGAGAACATTTCGGCGTTCAAGCCGGGCAGGGATGTGATCGTCAACTACATCGCCCAGACATTCCAATCATTCAGCGCCTCGATCATGGCCTCGGTGCTAGCAAGGAGCAGGAACCACATGGAGACCTTTGTCGAGCAGTACATCAAGCCGCTGAAGGGCGTGGCGAGTCTGGAGACGACTCACATCAGCAGAACGATCCGTTTGGTTTCGCCACAGGAATGGCAGGAATCCGTTGGCCCGTACATGACCGCGCCCGGCGAGAACAGACTCGATGACATCGATGCGGATGACGACAGCCTGATCTCAGGCTGCTGACAAATTCGGGCTCGATCTGAAGAAACAGAAGGCTCATTCAGATGGCGAGGATCCCCCGGCTGCAAGAATATACTGTATATAGTCAGGAAGGCCTTCGCGGAGGCGACCTGGAATCATGAATACCAAGTTGAAATTCATCACGTATCTCGATAAGAACGGTTGCCACGCGAGTGTCGTCTCCGCTGACCACGTCGTGGAGCTTGGAGAAGAGATAAGAGCCCTCCACGACGAGGGCAGAATCGATGACGAGCTCTACAAGGACTACGCGAATCCGTATTTCATGCCGCAGTTGCCCAAGAGCTTGCCAAAGGCGAAATCGATCATCGTCGTGTCGGTGCCGCAGCCGATGATCCGAACTACATTCCTGAGGAATGGCCGTGCGCATAAGCTCGTGATTCCCCCGACATACTATGACAACATCAAGGTCGATCAACGGGTCAGAAGGTTGTTGAGGGAAGGGTTCAAGCCTGAGTCCTATAGGCTCGTGAGAGCCATCCTGCCGGTCAAGCTACTGGTCGTGAGAAGCGGTCTTGCGCTATACGGCCGGAACAACATAACATACGTTCCCAAGCACGGCAGTTTCCACAGGCTGACGGCGTTCTATTCGGACTATGCCAGTCCAATCGACAATTGGCAGGACAAGAAGGCGCTCCCGCTGTGCGAAACGTGCACGGCCTGCCGCAAGGCCTGCCCGACAGGGGCCATCACGAAGGACAGGTTCCAGATCAGGGCGGACAGATGCCTTACCTACCTGAACGAGAAGACTTCAGGGCACGAATTCCCAAAATGGGTCAGTGACTCGGCGCACAACTCGCTCATCGGATGCATGCGTTGTCAAAGGGCATGTCCTTACGACAAGGACGTTGTCGGCTTGTACGAAGACCGAGGGGTGTTCACTGAGGATGAGACCGCGTACCTGTTGAATGGCAAGTTCCGGGGCGAGAAGGCCGCCAAGATGGAGAAGAAACTTGGACGCCTCGGCATCGACCTATCGATCTTCCCCAGGAACCTAAAGGTCCTCCTGGCCCAGCAGAGACAGCAGTGATCGATCCCCCTTCGAAAATGTGTTATTCCCTCATCAAGGGGCGAGACCAACCGACATGTTCACTCCTGAGTGCCTTGGACCCGGCCTTTTATCCTTTCGGTCGGCCAAGGATGTGACTCTGAGTGTGAGGAGAGAGGCTTCATATGCTCGTATGCACAAATGACCCTCGAACACAGAAGTTCCGCAGCGGACAATCCGAAGCGGAATCAACCGGATAGGATGGCACGCCCCCCATGAAGTGTCCAAGCTGCGGAACTGATAACGACGTTATGCAGAATCGCTGCAAGAAATGCAACCGACCGCTAACGCAGTCTAGTGATAAGGGCACCGGTCGGGCAAATGCAGGCGCCGCGTCGGCAACTGCCATCACACCTACGGAGGTCGCCCGGAGATACAAGACCGAGTACTCGCGCGCCTCCAGTGACCCGATGAACAACTCGATCGAGAGCATCCGGGAGCTCTGTGAGCTGATCATGACACCGAAGGTCACTTCCAAGGTGATCGTCGATGCAACAATCAGACTGATCTTCCGGCAGTTCCACATCAAGGAAGTATCTATCGGACTGAGGAGCGCAGCCGATGGCAGATACAGGTATGCCGCCATGCAAGGTATGAGGGCAAACGTTTGGACCGAACACATCGGGCTATCGTACGCCGTGGAATCCTTCTCGGACAATAAGACCTACAAGGGCAATCAGATCAGCAAGTACACCAAGCTCCTTCTCGCCGAAGATGAACCTTACGACGAAGGGGAGAAGAAGACCTACAGCGAGCATCTGATGCTCGTTTCCGCCCGCAACGCTTATGACGACAGCATCGAGGGAGACTACCTGGACATCCTGGTCTTCGGCCCGGAGAACCAGATCCTCGGCTGGATCGAGATATCGGGGACATGGGACGGCAAACTTCCTAACCCCAAGACCATCATGACCCTTGAGGTCGTCGCGATCCTGCTGGGCATCGCGTTGTCCCGCGATCCGGCGATCGCTGGACCCGAGCCTCCGGGCTCCGACCAGCCATCAAAGAAGAAGTGACCTCGGCCGGAAGCTCAGAGAGCCGACAAGTTTTTTTCCCGAACGGGCCTATGCCAAGTCGACGGACGGCGATTATCGAGGAGGCTGGCGTATGAAGGAAGGAAATGAAGTCCTGGTGCTCACCAAGGAACAGATAGAATCCGTGCTGACCATAGAGGACGCCATCGAGGCTGTCGAGGACGGGTTCAAAGCCTACAACTCGGGAAGGGCGATAGTGCCGTTCCCAGTCGCGCTCGACGTTCCCGATCACAATGGGGACATTCACATCAAACCGGGCTACATCAAGGGCTTTGACACATACACCATCAAGATCGCCTCTGGATTCTACGACAATCCCAAGCTCAACCTTCCAACGAGTCATGGGATGCTGATCCTCTTCGACTCTAGGACGGGCTTTCCATTGTGCTTCGAAGTCGACAGGTGCTTCCTGACGGACCTGAGGACCGCAGCGGCAGGCGCCGTGGCTGCACGTGCGCTCGCGAAGAAGACCATCAAGCGCGTAGCGGTGATAGGGACAGGGACCCAAGCAAGGATGCAGATCGTGGCCCTGAGCAAGGTCCGCAGTTTCGACGAGCTGAGGGTCTGGGGCAGGAACCCAGAGCACGTAACCAAGTATGTCTCCGACTTGAGCAAGGTGCTGAAGGCCAAGGTAGTCGCCGCGAAGACGGCCGAGGGAGCCGTCGTCGGGAGTGACATAGTGGTGACAGCGACCATGGCCCAGACGCCCGTGGTGAAAGCCTCTTGGGTCGGCAAGGGAACGCACATCACTGCCATGGGCTCCGATTCGCCCGAGAAGCAGGAGCTCGAAACGGCCGTTCTGGGAAAGGCGGACAAGATCGTGGTCGACAGCCTGAAGCAATGTGCTGCCCTAGGCGAGGTGCACCACGCTATCAAGGACGGGACGATAGAGGAGAAGGACGTCCACGCGGAGCTGGGCGAGGTGCTCCTCGGCAGGAAGAAGGCGAGGGAGAGCGACGACGAGATCACGGTCTGCGATCTCACCGGGATCGCGGTCCAGGACGTCGTGACCTCGCAGCTGGTGTACGACCGGGCGCTGAAGAAGAAGATCGGTTCCTGGGTCAAGGTCTAGTCCGATCCCACCTAGGCAGAGAAACCTTTTTCATGGGATTGCACATGCCGCCATCGCGGTGAGACTTCTTGAAGGTCGAACTATTCGAGATGGAACGGTGGCAGTCCAAATTCGAGCGTCTGGTCGATTATGAACTGTCCGAGAGCGGGGTGCATGCCCTCAAGCTCAGCGAGCTTCTGGGCAGCGAGAGGGCTACGAAAGAGTTCTTGGAGACGCCTCTGGGATACCCACAAGCGGACGGAACCCCTGCGTTGAGGGAGAAGATCGCGGCCATGTACAAGGGCGCCACCCCGGAGCACATATTCGTGATGAACGGATCGTCCGAGGCCAACTTCGTGGCCGCATGGCACCTGTTCGAGAAGGGGGACGAGGTCGTCATCATGGTCCCGAACTACATGCAGACATACGGGCTGGCGAAGACCTGGGGCATCAAGATCAAGCCCCTGAAGCTTCGGGAGGACCTGAACTGGCAGTTCGACCCCGAAGACATCAAGAAGCTCGTGACGAAGAAGACCAAGGCCATACAGGTGTGCAATCCTAACAATCCGACGGGAGCCGTCATGGCGGATAGGCAGCGCAAAGCGCTCATCGATGCGGCCAAGGATTCCGGGGCGTGGCTGCTATCCGACGAGGTCTATCTCGGAGCCGAGCGGGTAGGCCCCAGGACGGAGACCCTCTGGGGACACCACGACAAGACCCTGATAACGAACGGCATGAGCAAGGCATACGGCCTGGCGGGGCTGAGGATCGGATGGCTCGCTGGAACACCGGAGGCCATCGAGGCGGTGAAGCCGCACCACGACTACCTCACACTGACGCCTGCGAAGCTCTCGGACCGGCTGGCACAGATCGCTCTCGAGCCGAAGAGGAGGGAAGAGATCCTCGCGCGGACACGGTCCATCCTGCAGAAGAACTACCCGACCGTCAGGGATTGGCTCGAGTCGCACGGCTCGATGTTCTCGCACGTTCCGCCGACTGCGGGCGCGATATGCTTCGTCAATTATTCGCTCAAGATCAATTCCTGGGAGCTCGCGGAGCGCCTCAGGACAGAGAAGTCCGTCATGATCGTCCCCGGGGACCACTTCGGGATGGACGGGTACATGAGGATAGGGACCGGGCCGCCGAAGGACTATCTGCTCGCCGGCCTGGAGAGGGTCGACGAACTGCTCAGGGAGCTGAAGGCAGGTAGAAAGGGTAAGTGAGAGCTCCTCAGCGAATCGAGTAGACATCGACGGGCTCAAATCCCCTACGCGCTGGTGTGCCCTGTCCAAGGAAGACTGGACCAGCAGCTCATGCCCGGTTCTGCCGGAGCCTTGGGAGGGACATCACCATAGCGACGACTCCGATCCAGATGATGAACACCACTACCAACAAGACCGCGTTCCCTGGATACTGTCTGCTGAACAGCCACATGGCCCCCAATATGGCCATCGTGCCGCCCCAGAAGATGTAATAGGTCGAGTTGCTGACTCTCTTCGCGTCAAGCTCTCCTTGACGCATGACGACGCCCAGGGCGATGTAGAAGACCCCGGCCTCGAGCAACATGATCGGGATTATCAGTATCCACTCGTCAGCCATCCATGCGACCAGGATTGAGACCGCGAATGCGACCAGGAGGAATCCAATCGACAGACTCTCAAACCCGCTCCGTTTCGAACTTCCCATTGTCTCGCGCCCCGTCGAATGATACCGTGGCAAGGGCTTAAGGCTTTTTCCGGATTTCCCCATCGTCCGTTAGGTGCTTTCAGGATCACAAAACGGATCTAGATAGACCTAGTGAAGCACGGGATGACTCAGGGGATGAGTTCAATCTTTCTCGTCTATGCGTTGTCAAGATTGGGCATCTACTTGCGGATGCTGAAAACTGAACACTCTTAGAAAATGACTATTGTTGTACGTTCGTCGGCGGGCCGTGACCGGGCACGTTCTGCAAGACGCATAAGCGACAAGTCAGTACAGTCAGTAGCTCGAAACATATTAGTAGGATGCCTTACATACTCATCGGCGGAAAGTTGGTCAGATCCGGCCAAGATACGAGGGCGGGACCCCGGGGGGAGTCTTATGAACCTGCTTTCACCCTTCGCATCTCGGGGCCGGACGCATAGAGGGAGGAGAAGCATTTGACAAAGAGAATCGCAGCTATTTTGATGTGCGCCGTCATGGTGCTCGTTGCTGCGGCCCCATTGGCTTTGGCCACACACGACGTAATCAAGGGTGCACAGGGGCCCAGGGCAAGCGCAGTGACGTGGGAATACACCCCGCCAGGATTGGGCGTGTGGACTGGACATATTGTGAACACTGGACTCAGGTCACTCGTGGTCGACGTCTATGACTCCACAGGGGGCATAATGGACCAGGTTTCACACCAGAGGATCAGATTCGCAGCGTATGACGCACTCCCGAGCGGAGTCGTGGACACGGAAGGCACAGTCATGGCAACCGGTCACGTCTACTCGATCACAGTCACTCCGAACGGACCGCAGGGCGCCTCGTGTACGGTGGATGACATGTGGAGAGACGCAATGGGCCCAGTTGCAATCGCCAAGCTGGTATCCAAGGCGGACTTGACGGTGTCTGTCAGTGGGAGCGACTCGTACGACACTGACGGAACAGTCGTCGGCTATATGTGGAACTTCGGCGACGGAGCAACCGCAGCGACGATGGACGCAACCCACACCTTCGCGACTGCAGGCATGAAGACGATCACCCTGACAGTGACGGACAACGACGGGTTGACGGACGACGCCGTCTTGATGGTTGAGGTCAGCCAGCAGATCCCGCCACCGACCGCGTCATTCACGGCCACAGTCAACGGCTTGACTGTGAACGTTGATGCGTCGGCCTCGACCGGCACGGGTCTCACTTACGCATGGAACTGGGGCGACGGAACGACCGGAAGCGGCGTGACAGCGTCGCACTCATACGCGCAGCCGACAAGCAAGTCAACGTCCAGAGCGCCACCGGTGCCTCACCCGGTCTATGGGTTCACGTACAAATCTGACGGCGTGACTCCGATGAACGATTGCCTCCTGACCTTCACAAATGTGAGAACAGGAGAGTCATTCATGTATGCCGAGGAAGCCGGCTCGAACGCTTATGTCGTTGACGCATCTATGTTCGTCAACCTTGGCTATGTCGATGGCGATCTCGTGCGCATCGATGCTACAGCCGCCGGCGGATTCTCCGGAACTGCCCAGTACGCGATCAACTTGGCCAACGACATGGACGGACCGTGGAACGTACTGCTGCAGTCGTCAGGCGGTACAGCTCAGATGACCATCACGTTGACCGTGACGGACTCGATCGGACGAACCGCGTCGGTCAGCCAGGTCGTGGAGATCAGCTGGTAAGACCACCACCGCATCGCGTGAGGCAGGCCTGCGACGACGCGGACCTGCCGACCAAACCTCTTCCCAAGCCTCTTTATCCATACCGAAATAGGGGGGACGAAATTGACGAACCGCATTGAAGGCACCCCAAGGGCAGGGGGTGCATCTGGCTTAGGGCATCCCACGACAGGCATACGCTCCGGCGGCGATCCTCGGATGAAGTCTGCAGGGCGCGCCAAGCGGGGATTCATCACGAGGGCAATAGCCCCAAGCTGGAGCGCCGTCATGAGACCCGTTTCAGTCCTCATAGTCTTGTCATTCCTATTTCCTGCCATTACTCTGGTCGGAGATGGCCATCAAGCTGCTCGGATGGCTGCGGGCAAACCAACCGACCTTACCTTCAGCACACCAGTTATTGTCAACGATAACGTATTGAACGAGCAGGAATCACCGGTCATCGTGGCGATGCCGGGGAATGAGCTGTTCATAGCCTGGCAGGATTCCCGTTTGGGCAACGAGGACATATTCGTCCCGAAGTCCCACGCCAACGAGACCAGCTTCAACCCTAACAAGAAGGCCGATGACGCTACCGGCACATCCAAGCAAATCGAGCCTGCAGCGGTCGTGACGATCAACGGCACGATCCTTCTCACTTGGCAGGACAACAGAAGGACCGTGTTCGATTACGACATCTACTTCACCAAGTCGTACGATTCAGGCGCCACCTTCTCGAAGAACGTCAAGGTGGATGATTCAAACACGTCTTCGATCTCATGGCAGGAGCGACCAGCGATCGCCGTGACGACATCAGGCGCGATATTCATTGGTTGGACAGACGACAGGTCCGGACAGCTGCGGGTCAGGGGAGCCTACTCTCTGGACGGAGGCGCGACCTTCGCCGCAAGTAAGGAGATCGCGCCCTCCAGCAGCTCCCACGGCCAGACCAGCATCACTCTTGCGTCCAGCGGCAACCGCATCTTCGCGGCGTTCCTGGACAACACGACCGCCACGAATGTCCCTCATCCGTATGTCTGTATATCGAATGACGGTGGCAAGACCTTCAGCGCTCCTTCGAGGCTCGACAACTCGGACGTTGGTCGGCAGATGAGCTTGGTCATAGCACCCATGCCCGAGGGCGGGGTGGTGCTGGCGGAAGCCACCGTCGAGACGGAGAGCCTGGAGCT
>CAZTFD010000009.1:11863-17647 GCA_964612225.1 uncultured Thermoplasmata archaeon
CCTGAAATCCGGGGTTGCCACCGATCCATTACGGGAACCAGGACATCTATGCGGCGATTACTTCCAGCAATGGATCGGTGGCAACCCCGGATTTCAGGGTCGATGACGATACCACCGGCGCATACCAGGTGGACCCAGCTGTCGCCACCGACAAGCTCGGGAACATATACGTCACATGGCAGGATGAAAGGGACCTCTTGTTCGCCGTCCGCTTCGCATACAAACTCTCCGGCAAAGCTCAGTTCAATGCCAGCGTGGAAATAGCTACGCCAGGAGTCAATGACATGCAGAGAAGGGCTTGCGTAGTTGCCGCCTATCCCGGCAAGGCATGTGTTGCGTGGGAGGACGACAAAGCAGGCACATACGACGTGTATACGGCGTCGACCACCATACCGATTTCTTTCACTCTCAATCTTGGAACTGGCTGGAACTTCGTCTCATTGCCCCTGGTCGGCTCGAACTACAAGGCGAGCACGCTCGGGCTGAGCTCGGGGGACTACGTGGCCCGATGGGACTCGACATCCCGGTCATATCAGAACTACATAGTCGGTGTGCCAGTGAACGACTTCGTCATCGAACCGAGCGTAGGCTACTGGATCAACGTGCCGAGCGGGACGAGATCGATCGTATTGTACGGAAGCGCCCCGACAACGGTACAGACGAGGACGATGACCGTCCCGTTGGGAGGTGGATGGGTGACCGTTGGGTTCGCGGTCACGGATACCATCAGGCATGCGAAGGATGTCCCATCCATGTTCAGCCAGCCGGGTCAGGTCAAAACCGTGGCCTCCTACGTCAGAGCCACAAACTCATACACGAACTGGGTAAGCGCCATGCCGGACACGAACAATTTCGCGCTCGTCCCAGGATTGGCGTACTGGATCAATCTCGGCGCTGGCGGAGTGCTGACATACTCCCCGGAGGCGACCCCCAAGTTGCTCAACCTTGTGAGCGGATGGAACCTCATGTCGGTTCCTCTCTCAGTCTCAGGATGCAAGGCTAGCACGCTCGGGCTCATGCCCGGAGACACGGTAGCTCAATGGAACTCAGCCACGAAATCGTATCAGAACCACGTCGTAGGAATTCCTGTGAACGACTTCAACATAATGCCCAGCGTCGGATACTGGGTCAACGTCCCGAGTGGAACGAGGACCCTGGCCATCTACGGATCAGTCCCGAGCTCCACTCAATCTAGGACCATAACCGTACCGTCCGGAGGAGGATGGGCTATGACGGGCTTCGTAGGATTGAATTCGACCAGACATGCCAGCGATATACAGACGATGTACAGGGGAGGCAATGTCACGACAGTCTCGACATGGAACCCCGTCACGAAGGCATACACCAGCTGGCTGAGCGTCATACCTTCAGTGAACAACTTCGTGCTGGTCCCTGGTCAGGCGTATTGGATCCTGTGCAGTG
This sequence comes from uncultured Thermoplasmata archaeon, assembly GCA_964612225.1. Lineage (GTDB taxonomy): Archaea > Thermoplasmatota > Thermoplasmata > UBA10834 > UBA10834 > COMBO-56-21. The sequence continues at coordinate 13,286 of CAZTFD010000009.1, forward strand.
CGAGCGGAACGATCACGTACATACCGTGACGCGATATCCGCTTGCACGATCCCGCACACACTCGCAACCCTCCAAATGACAACCAGATGACGCATTCCCGACAGTAGAACGGACCATTGCGCAGATAACGACAATCTAGGGTGTTTTTCATTGAGTCAGTATCGCACGACCCTAAGACAAATTCATATAGGATAGCCTCTATTCAGACTGGCTAGGGAGGAGAGTACGTTGTCTGTTGCAGACTATGATTCGTGCGAAAGAGAATCTGACACTAAACGAAAACCGACCGCATCGCCTTGGAGAAAATTCTTGGTCCTTGCGGTTGTCGGGATCATGGTAGTCACCGGGTTTGCGGTCTTGGGACAGGCTGTCCTCAGCAAGGCGCCGGATAAGGTCGCCGTGGATCAGCCCGCCCCTGTGAAAGCACTCGCTGGCTCCAGGGAAGCCACCTATACCATAGATCACATGTTCGAGCTGTATCTGAAGTCGAGTGATCCAGCGGACCTTGGAAGGTGGAACGGGACCATGGGATTGAACACATGGTGGCCGTACAGGGAATCCTTATACCAGGAGTACCAGGCGAGGACGACTTTCCCGTACGTCCTAGTCTACAACCCGTACTCGACGAAGACGGCCCCTGACATCGACCAGGGCGGCTCAATCACCACATGGTACAGGCTGACGATCGATGCGAAGAACATCACCGAGATCGCTGACGGACCTGGCCAAGACCCGATATTCACTCCGGTGCTCGGCAACATGAACACAGCCGGAGCCTACATGAACATCTCCTGGTACGGAACCTACCTCGAGACCTGGGAGCTTGACGCCATCAGGGCAGGGACCCACTACGCCAACACCTACTACGGAGTACCGACGGCAGTGACCCCGAGAGGAACCGCAGATGATGGTTACTGGCACGAGCTCCAGGGGAAGTTGACCTTCAACAGGGCGGCAGCGTCCAAGATCCTCGGACTTGCGGGAACTGGCGACCTCAGGACCCAGTGGGCGGCTTCGGAATCGACCATCGAAGGCGCATGGTTTGACAACTGGATGCTGGAGGGCGGCACAACATACGACACATACACCGCATACGACTACTCGAACGACATAAGGTGGCTGGAGCTCTACATCGACCCCGCATCGACAGCCGAGGACCTGATCATCAGGTTCTGGAGCGTATCGTGGGGCAACGAGTGCTTGCTGCAGAGATACATGGAAGCGGCCAACGTCCAGAGATACTGGCAGGGCTGGCCCGACGACTGGTACCTGAACATCAGCGTCGGCCCTGACGGCGGCAACATCCAATCCAGGGCAGTCGTAGGCTACCACATGTACGCGACTAAGGACATGACGAACAACATCAACGGCTGGGCGCTCGAGGCGAGCCACATTGACTGGTGCGGCAACGCTCAGGGGCACACGACCTACATAACGCCATACAGCCTGTATGACCCGGACCAGACAGCCGTGACTCACATCTCGTCCGCACCGTTGACGAAGTACTTCGGTCAACCTGTGAGCTATATCGTGGCACCGCTTCACTGGAACCTCACAGCTGGCGAGAAGATGATCGTGAAGCTTCCAGCCTCGACATCGCTGCCAGGCTACAGACCGCAGTCGTCGACATCGGACGTCCTCGGAGCGACCAAGATAGCCGAGATGAATGGCAACGTTTCCTGGGGAGAGATGATCGGTGGCAACGGCTATCCCAGCACCCTGAAGAACAGCTACGACAAAGCGACGAAGACATACACTCTGACGGGCCCGATGAACTTCGCCCCGAACTGGAACACGGCGTTCCCGGGACTGCTGAACAGCGGCGCCCCGATGTTCGTGATGAACGTAGTCCAGACGCACACGATGAGCCTCGTGACTGGTTGGAACATGGTTTCCCTGCCCTTGGTGGGCATGGGCTACAAGGCGAGCACGCTTGGCCTGACCAACGGTGACACGGTCACAAGGTGGAACCCGACCACGAAGTCATACACGAACTACATCGTCGGCGTGCCAGTGAACGACTTCGTCATCGAACCGAGCGTAGGCTACTGGATCAACGTGCCGGGCGGCACAAGGACGCTCACTCTGTACGGTGTCGAACCGAGCCCGTGGGTCAACCAGACAAGGACCATAACCCTCCCGACTGGTGGAGGATGGGTGATGGTAGGCTTTGCGTCGCTCAAGACGACCATGAAGGCCGCGGATGTCGCCAAGATGTACACTGGTGGAACGGTCTCAACTGTAGCAAGGTGGAATGCGGCGACGAAGACCTACACGAGCTGGCTGGCCACGATCCCGTCGATCAACAACTTCTCGCTGGTGGCGGGACAGGGCTACTGGGTATTGGCCAACAACAGTGGTACGCTGAGCTACGCGCCGTGAGTCGACGAAAACGCGCCAAACCCTTTTCAAACCTCTATTTTTCCGTTTTCAATCCTGAGCGAAGCTTTCGTCTCTTGGACGTGAAGGACTAGACCACCGCACATATTGGGCAATCCCTAGATTGGAGAGAGACTCCTGAGTCTCTGATCTTCGAGGCCCTCTATGCCGAGACTCACGAGGTCCAAACCATCAACCCGCTGATCCGGAAAGCGGTTCTCGCGCGGCCGGAAGATGAACACGAATGTGCAATAGCCGCGAAGCCGACAATGCACGCCGAAGAACGACCCATAAGCGGCAAGTCAGCAGAGTCAGTAGCTAGAAACATTTTAGTAGAATGCCCACAATGTAGGATTAGAAAGTTAGCTATGTCCGGCAGTTGGGCGAGGGGGAGACCCCCGGGGGGAGTCATATGATTTTTTATCTACCCTTCGTGTTGAAAGCCGGGCGATCCTGAGGGAGGAGAAGCAGTTGATAAAGAAAATCGTAGCAGCTATTTTCATGTGCGCCGTCATGGTGCTCGTCGCTGCGGTCCCGTTGGCTTTGGCCGACACACACCTGGTCATGAAAGGTGACGGGGGACCCAGGTCAAACGCTGTGACGTGGGAGTATACGCCGCCCGGTCTGGGCATCTGGAATGGATATATCGTTAACAGCGGGCTTAGGTCGCTTGTGGTGGACGTATACGACAGCACCAATGGCGGCTTGGACGAGATCATGCACCAGCGGATCAGATTCGCGGCGTACGAAGCGTACCCAAGCGGCACGGTGAACACCAGTGGAGCCCTCATGGCGTCAGGCCATGTCTACTCCATTACCGTGACGCCGAATGGCCCTAAGGGTTCGACATGTACCGTCGAGGACATGTTCGACATGGCTGCCCCACCGGTGGCAGTGATCACCATTGTATCCATCAACTACCTGGACGTAGTTGTCAGCGGGAGTCTCTCATCCGACGCAGACGGCTCGATAGTGTCATATGAATGGGACTTCGGCGACGGAGGCAAGGCGACGGGAGTCGACGCTTCCCACTCCTACGCGATGGACGGGACATACACGATCACACTGCTCGTGACAGACGACGAAAGCCTCAGCGGATCCGCATCAACGGACGTGACGGTCGCTCACGAGCACCTACCACCAGTCGCGAGCTTCACGGCCGAGATGAACTGGATGGATGTCAGCGTTGACGCCTCTGGTTCGACCGACAACTATGGACCGATCGCGGCCTACGACTGGGCATGGGGCGACGGCATGACCGGCTCAGGCATGATGGCGACACACACCTACTCAGCCGAGGGCTGGTACACGATCGTTCTGACGGTGACGGACAGCGATGGCGAGTCGGGTACGGCGGTGATGGACGTCGAGGCGAAGATGCCGGTCCTGCCGAAGGCACCGATCGCCATGATGACTGCGACAGTCTCATACCTTGATGTCGCGGTGGACAGCGCTGGATCGTACGACCCAGACGGAACCATAGAGTCATACGCATGGACCTTTGGAGACGGAGGCAGCGCGACGGGCCCGACGGCTTCGCACTCATACGCCATGGACGGGGACTACCTGATCACGCTGACGGTGACTGACAACTCTGGAATGACAGGGACCGCTTCGCAGACCGTGACGGTCATGCACCAGCTCATTCCGCCAGTCGCGATGTTCACGTGGGACATAGTCTACATGGTCGTTAGCGTTGACGCATCCGGCTCAACGGACAACTATGGACCGATCGCGGCCTACGACTGGGCATGGGGCGACGGTATGACCGGGTCCGGAAAGACAGCGACACACACGTACGCTCTCGAAGGTGCCTACACGATTGTCCTGACTGTGACTGACAGTGACGGACAGACTGGCACGGCATCAGCGGACGTAACTGCCACGATGCCTATCGAGAAGCTTCCGCCAATAGCGGTCATCGCATTGACCTCGCAAAACTACCTCGATGTAGCAGTTGACGGTTCTGGCTCATACGACCAG
>CAZTFD010000010.1:0-8538 GCA_964612225.1 uncultured Thermoplasmata archaeon
TTTAGCGGCATGGTCATCTTTAGATTTCAGGCAGAGGCTCTTTCCTATGTCATGGATATCTCCTTGGACGGTTCCGAGCACTACCTTGCCCAAGCCACCAAGGTCCGTTCCCGCCGGCAGGTGCGGCTCGAGAATCGCGACGCCCTTCTTCATCACAGTGGCGGCCATCACAAGTTCCGGCAAATAGGCGTCGCCGCGCTCGTACTTATCGCCCACCTCTTTGATGCCCTTCGCCAGACCTCCTTGGATCGCGGCCAAAGGGCTGACATGTGCATCCAGAGCTGCCTTTGCTAGTGCCTCGACGTTGTCGAGATCGTACTTGACGACGGCCTCTCTCAACCTTTCGATTCTGATATCCTCACCTGAATCGCTCATGAGTTCCCCGGGGGGTGGAACACCATCCGCGTATTTGTGGATTAGCAATCTCTCTAGAATTATGAAATGGAAAGACTTCGAAAAGGGTTTCGAGTGACTACGGGCCGGCTCACTCCAGGCCCGTCTTCTTCTCTTCCTTCAGCGGGGCTCCCTCTGCTGCTCCTCCGGCCTTCCGCTTCCTCATGAGCAACATGACGACGACAGCAGCTACGATTGCCGCAGCAACCACGCCTGCTCCAATCAGGGCCGTACTTGATATGCCGCCACCGCCGCCACCATCCGTAGGTTCGAGTTCCATGTAAAGGGCGGGCGCGCCGAAGTAGATGTCGATCGTCCTGCCAGGATGGGCCACAGGGTCACCCCAGCCAGTGAAATGCTGTTCGGTCCATGCGTACAGACCATAGGGATACGATAGGACGATCATCCCGGAGGACTCGTACCAGATCCGCTCCATTTCGAACACGGTCTGCACCCGCTCCGCCCCTTCCTGCGACATTTGCTCCAGATACAGCTGATCATATGTTTCATTTGACCAGAACGGATCATTCCAGCCCTTGAACTGATCCTCAGTCATGACTCCCAGTATGTACGTCGGGTCCATGTCTCCGCTCCAGTACCAGATGTAGGCCTCGTGCGCGGCAGCATAGTAGACCTCTGTCTCCAGCGCGCTCTCATCTATCGGCTGGATGGTTGCTTTGACGCCGACCTCCGCCCACATCTCCTTGATGTATGGAGCTGCAGCCAAGTCTTCAGGGTTGTCGTTCCTGATCATGAACTTGAAGCTAAGAGGAGAGTTCAATGGAGCGTAGGGGTTGTCGCTCCTGTTGACCAGCCTCACGCCGTCGTTGTCCCACTTGTCGTATCCAGATTCGTCCAGCAACTGGTTCGCACGAGCAACGTCATAATTGAGAGCCTCAGTTTCGTTTGGCTCCCAGAAGAACTCGGGCACTACGGGAGCCGGTAGGGCATATCCGATGTCCGCATATCCTCGCCACACAGTGTCAATGATGTATTGCTTGTCTATCGCCATATGCATTGAACGCCGGATGTTCTCATCCCGAAGGAGCGGATTGCCCTTGGATGCCGCGCTGGTCCAGCAGTTGAACCCGAGCGTGCTCTGGTAGTATCTGTCAACCGCCGCGGTGAACACGCCGGTCTCGCTCTTCAAGGAATCATAGGTCAGCGGTGGGAACTTGGCAACGTCGATGTCACCGTTCTTGAGCGCCTCGGCCATCACCTGGTCACTCCCATAGAATATAAACACGACGCGGTCGTATGCGACAGGCCCCATGTGGTAGTCGGGATTCTTCTCTAGAACGACTGCCTGATCTTTCGAGAACTCGACGAACTGGAATGGCCCGCTCCCAACGGGATTGGTGTTTACCGTGTTCTGTATCTCGCCAGCTGTGAGGTGACCCCAGATATGATATGGAAGGATCGGCAACACCAAGCCTGCAGCGTGGACGCTTGGAACCTTCAGGTACACCTCAACCGTGGTTTCATTGATAGCACGGGCGAATTCCGCCGTGCGGAAGTTGATGTATGGTGAGAATCCCCACATGCTCTCGTTAAGGTTCACATTGATGCTGAAAGCCACATCTCTTGTCGTCAGCAACTCGCCATCATGCCATTTCGCGCCTTGGACTATGTTGTAACGCCAGAGCATTTCTGCACCCTCGTCGGCGGGCGTTATAGGATCATCAGCTTCTGGCCATCTGTCGGATTCCCAGCTAGTGGCAATAAGTGGCTGCGCTTGGAGGTCCTCATCGTACATGATCAGCCTGTCGTATATCAGGCCAAAAACGACGTAATCCGCATCTTCGTACGCACTGAAGGGGTTGAGGTTGGTCACCGCCTGCATCATCCCGACCCGCAGGGTAGTCGGCTCATCCGCGCTGATAGAAGCTCTGCGGTCGCCACCAGTCAATAGATCCAAAGACACAAAGACACCCTGCACAACGAACATAGTGCCAAGGCAAAGCACCAGTCCGGTAGTGAAGTGTTTCAGAAGACTCCTCCTCAAGACGCTTTCCTCCTATTCTCCCCTCGCTCATGGACATGTGCCATGCGGAGTCTAGCACAGGAGAAATCACATTGTCCGACTAATCGCTAATGGTTAGCATCGTATTTCAAAACTCCTCAATTGAAGTGCTTTGGATCTGAGTTGGTCCGCAACTCCCAACTCCGCTATAGGTTGTTGATCGATGCCGCTTCACACGAAGACTGGACGGCACATTGAGCTGGGTGTGTGATTTTGTCCGCACCATTCCATACGCCCTGTTCTTGGAGACTGCATTCGTCAATCCTTTATAGAGAACTGCGCATTACTGGGCGAAGGAATTTGGGCTGGGTGCAGCTGCCTCCAGCGGATTGCACTGGGAAAAGTGGGGACTCATTCAAATGCAGGCTAGGACAATCCTATTGAAACGAGTTGTCAACATCATCATTCTGCTGTGGGCTGTATGGACTCTGAATTTCTTTCTCTTCCATATGCTCCCTGGCGACCCCGCGCAGGCGCTAGTCGGACAGAGAATTCCGCAAGAGATAGTCGACCAATTGAGGCATGAATACGGCCTTGACGAACCTCTCTGGAAACAGTACTTCGTCTCTCTGACCTCCGCGGCGCAGGGCAAGCTGGGATTCTCCTGGTTCTATGACGAACCCGTTACCGATGTCGTTCTCTACAGGCTGCAGTTCACTCTTCTATTAGTCGGCGTGGGAACAGTCTTCACGGTCTTGATCGGAGTACGCCTCGGCATCGTCGCAGGTGCCAAGAGAGGCGAGCCGCTAGACGTCGCCATCGTGGGATCGTCATTGACGTTCTACGCGATGCCTGCGTTCTGGTTGGGGATGCTGCTCCTGATGACTCTGGCAGCGGACTTCGGACTCTTCCCTCTGAGCGGAGCCAAGAAGATCGGAGCAATCGACCAGAGCCTGGGCGAGATGATCGTGGACAGGCTCTGGCATATGACGCTCCCGGTCATCACTTTCGTTCTTGTCAGCATGTCCGAGTTCGTCCTGATGATGAGAAACGCTCTAGTGGACGTCCTGACAGAGGACTACATAATCACGGCGAGAGCAAAGGGATTGACCCCGAGAAGGATAGTCATGGACCATGCCGTTCCGAACGCGCTCATCCCGACGGTAGCCACCACTGCGATGTTCGTGGGCTGGATGGTGACCGGCGCGATAATGATAGAGGTGGTCTTCTCCTGGCCGGGGATTGGCCGCCTCACCTGGGATGCCCTAAGCGTCAGGGACTATCCCGTTCTACAGGGCATCTTTCTCGTGGTCACGCTGACAATGTTGATCGCCAACTTCCTCGTCGACATCATCTACACATACATTGACCCGAGGGTGAGATACTGACCTCCCAAGGACCAGATCAAGGGGACAAGAAAGCCGCCCTTGAGGCGAAGTCCATCAAGCGGAGCGTCAGGGCTGAGAAGTGGAGGCTCAAGCTCACCAAGATGACCAAGACGGCGACGGCGTTCAGGAAGAGTCTCATGGGCATGGTCGGCCTCGCAATCCTGCTCTTCTTCGTCTTCATGGCAATACTTGCTGAACCGCTGTATGACCTCGGGATCATCGACAACCCCAACAAGGTGATAGAGTCCAGCGATCCCACCCGTGCCCTGGATCCTCCATCACCAGATCATTTGCTGGGGACGGACGAGAAAGGAAGGGACGTCATCAGCGAACTCTTCTTTGGCTCCCGGAATTCACTCATCGTCGGTTTCGCGGCAGCATTGATCACGATGATCCTGGGGGCAGGGATTGGTCTGGTCGCTGGATCGTACGGAAGGAGCATTGACGAATTCTTGATGAGGGCGACGGATCTGTTCCTCGTCATCCCGTGGCTCCCATTTGCCGTGATCCTGGCTACATTCTTGCCCCCGGAGAACAAGCCCTCGCTCTTCAAGATAATCATAGTAATCGGGATCACAAGTTGGCCTGCCACCGCGAGGATCGTGAGGGCGCAGGTGCTGTCTATCAGGGAGCGCTCATTCATCGAGAGGGCGGTGTGCATAGGCTCGGGGAAGATGCACATCATGGGGACACATCTACTACCGAACGTGTTCCCCCTTGTTTTTGCAAATGCCATCCTTAGCGTTTCCTACGCGATCCTATCCGAGGCATTTCTCTCCTTCTTCGGACTGAGCGACCCGTCCAAGATAACGTGGGGGCTGATGCTCTACAACTGCTTCAACTTCGGCGGGTTCGCGAACAAGGCATACTGGTTCGTCCTTCCGCCAGGCATCTGCATCATCGTTGTAGTATTGGGGTTCACATTCGTCAGCTATGCTTTGGACGAGATCATGAATCCGAGGCTGAGACAAAGGTGATTCATCCACTTCTTGCCGAATGGACCTCATCATGAACCATACGCTCGAGCCGCTGCTCGATATCCGGGGCCAGTGGTGCCTTCGGTGGTCTCGATGAGAGCTCCGCAGCCCGAGTCCTTGCGCGACGAATGATGCCCGTAGGACCTTCGCTAGCCCACTTGGTGAAGCCCTCCCGCTGCCCCAATGTCGGAAGCCACAGTTCGGTCCTGAACTTCGCAAGCGTTTCTCTATGACTGAGGAACATGCCACCAGGGCCGACATCTCTAAGCGCTTCCATGCCCAGGGATCTAGACGACGCATCGATCCCGCGACGCATGCGCATGATGTATGTCCACATCTCGATATCGATGACCGCCTCCGCCATCGACATGCACTTCGCATCGTCCAGACCGCCGATGCCAGTGATGATGTCGGTCCCAGAGAGCGCAGACGGGATCATGGTGGCGATCTTTTCATAAGCCGCCTGGAGTCCGGGAGACTTGGCGCTCGTCCCGAACCCGCCTGACATGCTGGGGATCCCGAGATGATTCGCGACCTCAACGGATGCGGCATTGCCTATTGCGTTCTCGGGTGATCCTGAAGCCCATGTACCAGTCTGCATGTCGACTGGACCTGTGAGAATGCAATGAAAGACTGGAGAGCCCTTCTTGATCAGCTGGGAAATTGTCAAGCCGCCAAGCACTTCCGCATGGCCCTGCACGATTGACCCGGCGAGCGTTATCGGGGCGGAGCCCCCGGCCATGGGCATCGACATGTATACCACTGGCACGCCGGCCTCCGCGAACTCCATTGCCGCCTCGATGGAATCGCTCTCGAACTGCAGAGGAGCAATGGGACACTGCACCGCTGAGAAGATCGGCCGTTTCGCCAATGTCCTCGGATCGCCGACTACCGCACATGCTGCGGCTATCTGCAACTTTGCCATGCGCGAGCCAAGTGCCTCGTGCTGGATGTGCTTCGAGCAATTCTCCAGGGAAGTGACAAAACCCCTGAACAACTGCGCATGTGGAGGAACGTCCTGTGGCGTTAGGGTTGGCCAGAAGAAGTCTAGATCGTCCAGAGCGTCGCCCAGTCTCGCGAAGCGTACGAGGTCGTCGTTCACGGACTTTCTCCGCTTACCTGATTCATCGTCCATTATCTCAACGGCGAATCCGTCTGTTCCGATCGCCGGCCGTGTCGTCGCGGGAATATGGATGTCTCGGGAAGAATCCCGGGACGCGAGCACTAGCTCCTTGGCACACGACTTCAGAGATTCGGTCACGAGCCTGTCCGGGATCTTCGCTATCCGACTTCGAGGTTCGGTCGCGCATCCGGCATCACGCAGCAGCGATAGGGCCCTCTCGCTGTTGACCTTGAGCCCAATCTCCGACAGGGCAGTCAGAGCGGCCTCGTGAATCCGCTCGATCTCGTCCTTCTCGAGCACCACAAACGAGCTTCGTGCCATATGTCTGACCTCACCGAAGGCCGAACGCCTAGTGCGGTATCTTCTCCTCGCCTTCTTTGATTATCTTCGCGAACTCCATCTTGATCTCGTCCGGCAGAGGAGCCACCTGATGAGTCTTGATTATCTCCTTCGCTTTAGCTCTGGCATGGTCCACGGCGGACTGTGAGCCCGAGGCTTTCCATGTCTGATATGTGGAGCCGTCAGTGACGACCGGCTGCCACATCTCCTTGAAGTGATCGATCGTGTGCTTCTGCCCGAGGAAGTGGCCCTCGTGCCCGACCTTCTTCGTGACCTCGACCGCCATCGATTCGTCCGTCACAGGGAAGCTCCTGAGCATGTCCACCATCATCGTGTATATCTCGTAGTCTATCAAGAGCTGCTCGTAGGACAGCACAGTCCAATTCTCGAGCAGGCCAGGCCCGGACGTGATGTCAGTTCCGGACAGGTAGTACATGAACGCCGACAGGACCTTCTCGTATGCTGCCTGCGCGTCCGGGACCTTGGAGCACGTGCCCCAACCGCCGACGAATATTGGGATCTTGTAGTATCTCGCCATCTGCACATGCGACGCTCTGACCATGTTGGCAGCCGGGAATAGTCCCTCGAATATGCCAGTCTGGACATCCATTGCCATAGGTTCGGTGCTGTAGCATACAGGTGAACCGGGTGCGGCAAGCTGACAGACCGTGGTCAGTGCGAGGACCTGGGCGTTGCCTACCAGGACAGCACCGGCGACGGTCATGGGCGATGTCGCTCCGACGAGAGGCATGGTCATCATCATCGGCGGGCAACCCGCTCTGACGAACTCGATCGCTGCATCGGTCGTCATCCCGAGGACCATGGGAGAGGTGGTGCAGGTTACCGCGGACACGAGCGGCCGCCTCTTGAGCTCGTCCCAACCCCCTGCAACTGCAGCAGCCATCTTGAGCTCGTACTGGGCCTCCTCCTTCAGATAGGTCGCGCCGCTGATTATGTGCTTCTCACAATTGTTGAACGCCGCATCGAACTCGTGAAGAGTGTGCGCGTGCTTTGGAACGTCCAGTGGTGTTACGAGAGGATAGTACATATTCATCAGCTCGAGGTAGTCCACGATCCGGGCGGAGTCCGCAACATCCTTCTTGGTGGAATTCCTCCTGATGCCAGTCTCGAGATCGATTGTAGCAAGGCCAGTCCCGTCAGTGCTTATGTAGCAGTGCTTCCCGTCCAGAACGAAATCGTTCTTGGGATTCCTGGCACAAAGCCTCACGGGGCGCTTGCACTTCCTCACGGACTCCATCACTAGGTGGGACGGGATCTTCGCTATCTTCGTTTTCATGTCCACATCCGCACCCGCGTCCTTCAGAAGGCGCAGGCCCTCCTCACTGAACACCTTGATGCCCATGGACTCCAGCAGGTCGAGCGAGTTGATATGGATCGTCTCGGCATCTACCGAACTCATTACCTCCAGAGGTTTCATCTTGTAGAGGCCGCACCCCATCGCTTTAGGCAAGGATTCACCTGCCTTTCTCTACGATCTGCTTCGCCACCCCGACCGCCGTCATCGCGTCGGAAGCGTAGATGCCTCCGATCTCCTTGGCCCAGGAATCGGTAACGGCAGCTCCGCCGACCATGAAGTGAGCCTTATCCCCCGATGCTCTGAGCGCATCTATGACATCCTTCTGAACACCGACCGTCGTGGTCATGAGCGACGATGCTCCCACTATGCCAGCGCCGACCTCCTTGCTCGTCTTTACAAAAACGTCTGTCGGTGCGTCCTTCCCGATATCATGGACCTCGAATCCGCTGGCCTCGAACATTATCCTGACAAGGTTCTTGCCTATGTCATGGATGTCCCCTGCGACCGTGCCCAGGACGACATGTGCGAGCACATTCCTCTTCTCCTTGCTCTTCTTCAGCTCGGGTTCGAGAATCTTGATCGCGCCGTTCATAATCTCGGCTGCGTAGATCAGCTCCACAACGAACATTTCTTTCCGAGCGAACTTGTCGCCCACCTCGCGTAGGCCTTTCGCCAAGCCGTTCTCGATAGCGTCCACGGGGCTTACGCCGGCCGCAAGGGCCTTCTTCGCGGCCTCGATCGCAGCCTCTTGTTCGAGGTTCTTCACGCTGTTCTCAAGCTCGTTCAGTATTGCCTGCTTGTTATCTGACATGTCATCTCCTACTTCGTGACTTGATTCACCTTCAATCATACCGATTCGTGGCGGGATTCTCACTTCGGTATCTTCGCTTCGCCCTCCTTTATGATCCTGGCAAGCTCATCCTTGACCGACCTCGGCAGCGGGTCGGGCCTGTGAGTCGAGATTATCTCCTTGACTCGCTCGGAAGCGGTCTTCACGACCGTCTTGGAACCGTCCTTGGCCCAAGCCTGGGAGGGCC
>CAZTFD010000010.1:8627-15666 GCA_964612225.1 uncultured Thermoplasmata archaeon
ACTTCCATAGCGATGGTCTCGTCTGAGACGTCAATCCCCTTCAGGGTCTCCAACATCATCGTGTAGATCTCATGGTCTATCAGCATCTGCTCGTATGAGAGAATAGTGTAGTTCTCCAGTAGGCCAGGTCCAGAATTGATGTCCGCACCAGCCATGACCATGCTGTAGCCCATAATCGACTTCTCATACGCCGCCTGCTCGTCCGGCACCTTCGAGCAGGATCCCCAGCCTCCGACGAAGATCGGTAATCTGTAGAATTTCGACATCTGAATGTGCGCGAGTGCTACCATGGTCGCTGAAGGGAATGCGGCTGCGAATAGCCCGCTCAAAGGCTCCATCGCCATCGGTACCGATGAGTATATCATTGGGGCGCCAGGAGTGTCCAGCTCGAGCACTGTTATCAGGGCCAGGATCTGCGCGTTCCCGAGGACTATCGGGCCTGCGACTGTGACCGGAGAACTCGCACCTACGAGCGGCATAGTCATCACGATCGGAGGCACTCCTGCCCTCGCGAACTCAATCGCCGCGTCGGTCGTAAGGCCAAGGACCATCGGCGACGAGGTGCATACAACTGCAGAGAGAACTGGCCGCCTCCGTAGCTCATCCACCCCTCCGGCAACAGCCTGTGCCATCTTCACAGCGTACACTGCCTCCTCTCGCATGTAAGTCGTACCGCTGGTGATGTGCTTCTCGCAGCTGTTGAACGCCGCGTCCAGCTCGTGCAACACATGCGAGTGCTTGGGCACGTCCAGGGGGGTCACGAGAGGGTAGTAGATATTGAGATACTCGAGATAGTCCGCCAGTCTCGCGGAATCCTCGACGTCCTTCTTGGTCGACGCCCGTCTCTCGCCGGTATCCGAATCCAGGACGCCTATCCCGCTCCCGTCAGTGCAGAGGTGGATGTGATCGTCGTCGAGCGTGATGTCGTACCTCGGATTCCTGGCGCAGAGCCTCACCGGTCTCTTGCATTTGTCCAAGGCCTCGCGGACGAGATGCGAGGGTATCTTTGCCACGCCAGCCTTGAGATCTACATCTGCACCTGCATCCGAGAGAATCTTCAAGGCGTGCTCGCTGTAGATCTTGATCCCCATCTGATCGAGAAGGTCGAGCGATGAAACATGAATCCGATCGACATCCTCAGAGGATAGAACCCTAAGGGGCTTGATCTTCAATGACCCTCTGCTCATGGGTCTGTTAGACACGCACTGGGCCTCCTGAATCCGAGGATATCGAACGAAAGTGAGAGGCCGCGATACTGCAGGGCTCATGAAGAAGGAAGCTGGTGGCTCACTCTCCTCCTACAGCCTCTCCTTTCAGATCGACTGGCTATCCCGCGGGGGAACGTGCCTTGTCCGTATTTAATGCCATCGAACAGGGCTACGAGCTGACTCTCCAGTTCGGCATCCTCGAGTGCGCTAGCCACTGAATGTATCGGCCTCTTTCAGAAGGCTCTGGATCTTTGCACGCGCATCTGGAGATAACGGTTCCGGCTTATGAGATCCCAGAATACGCTTGGATTCCTCGTGAGCGCGCTCGACAATGCTCTTGCCACCGGCAGCGCACCATGAAGCGTACGGGCTCACATCAGTCAAATGAGGCCGCCACATCTTCCTCATCGCATCGACCGTGGACTTCTCGCCCATGAAGTGACCTTCATGTCCTATCCGTCTCGTCAGCTCCACCGCGAGAGACTCCTTGTCGACCGGGAAACCTTCGAGCATCGCCCCCATCATCTTGAACATCTCCACATCTATCAGGAACTGCTCGTACGAGAGCAACGTGAAGCTTTCCAGGAGACCTGGGCCTCCAAGGAGATCCGCTCCCGCAAGGAACATCGTATAAGCGCTCAACGCCTTCTCATAAGCCGCCTGTGGATCAGGAATCTTCGAGCTCGATCCATGCCCTCCTGAGAAGAATGGTAGATTGTAGTGCTCAGCCATCTGGATATGCCCCGCAGCAACCATATTCCCCGGCGGGAGCGCTCCCCCGAACGAGCCTGTGGTTATGTCCATCGACATCGGAACTGAGGAGTATATCACTGGAGATCCGGGATGCGCCAGCTGAACGATGGCATTGACTCCGAGGACCTGAGCATTGCCGAGCAGGATCGATCCGGCGATCGTAGCCGGGCCGCTGGCTCCTACGAGGGGCATTGTCATGATAATCGGAGGGACTCCCGCTTCGGCATACGTCAGGGCCGGTTCTATCGTCTTCCCGACAATCATCGGAGAGGAGACGCAGTTGATGGAAGAGAGCAGAGGCCTTCTCCGCAGTTCCTCCCTGCTACCGAGGACTGCCTCCGCGATCCCTATCTCTATCTCCGCCTCTTCTCTCCGGTACACGCCACCACTGACAATGTGCTTCGAGGTGTTCTGAACAGAGGAGGCAATCTCGTAAGCAGTGTGCGACTGCGTCGGGACATCCGAAGGTGTGACCATCGGGGTGTATGAGACGATCTCGGGGACCGCGTCCGCGAAGCGCGCACAATCCTCGACATCGCGCAACAAAGGAGCGCGGCGCTTGCCCGTCTCGAAGTCCAATACCGCTATGCCCTCTCCGTCAGTACTCAGATAGTGATGCTCGTGGTCCAGAACGAAGTCGTGGTCCTCGGTCCTCCCTCCAAGGAGGACCGGACGCTTGCAGCGTCGAAGTCCGTCTTCAACAATCGAGCGAGGAAACAACGCGACCTTGCTCTTCAGGTCGACCTCAGCGCCGTTCTTCTCGAGGATTCCAAGGGCCTCGTCACTGTATATCTTCATGCCCATTGATTCGAGGAGGGAGAGTGACTCCTCATGGATCTCCTCTCTCTGCTTCCCCGTGAGGACCGTGAGCCTTCCAAGTCCGCGCTTTATTCGAAATGCCGTCATGTTCCATGTCACCTTCCCAGTATACTTCTTCTATCGTGCATATCCTTGAACGTGCCTATGATGTTCGTTTTGAGTATGCGAGCTCGATATCTCGAAGCTTGTTCGAGGTATCCTTTGACAATGGCATGGGTCTGTGCGTGGCGAGGATTCTCTCGACATCGTCATGAGCAACGTCGTACATTTCCTTCTTACCTCCAGCCACCCAGGAATCGTAGCTTGAGCGGTCAGCATACCTCGGCATGTAGAACCTTCGGAAATTCGCGAGCGTATGCGGATGGCTGAGATACTGTCCCTTGGGTCCGACCTTATCTATGACATCCATCGCGATCTCCTTCTCGTCCACATCGATCCCCTGCCAAGAGCGCTTGACGTGTTCCCACACCTCAGAGTCGATCAACATCTGTTCCATCGAGACGAACATGGAGTCATTGAGTCCTCCAACACCCGTCATGAGGTCGCACCCGGCAAGAGCGGTTGCGGTCGTGGTGACTCCTTTCTCCATACCGAGCTGGAACCCTGGGGACTTGCCCGTGTTTCCCAGACCACCCATCATCGACGGCAGCCGGTAGTGCTTGGCCATCTCCGTTCCTGCCACGCTCATAAGGCCGTATTCCGGGGCTCCCATCACGAAATTGCCGGACTTCATATCAAGCGGCGCGCACACGAAACAGTAGAACATTGGTGAGCCTCTCTCCGCCAGCTGAGAGATGACAAGAGACCCGAGCACCTCAGCATTTGCAAGCGCCAAACTTCCTGCCAGAGTGGTGGGGCCGGTGATGCCAGGAGATACCATCGTCATCGCGACGACGGGTATTCCTGCGCGTGCGAACTCGATGACGGCGTCCGTCGGCCCTCCATCGTACTGCAAAGGAGCAATGATGCATTGCACCGACGAGAAATGCGGCCGCTTTCTGTTCTCATCTTCGCCCCCGGCCACCGCTCGGGCCATCTCTATCTCCGCCCTGGCCTGGCCTCCGTTCAGCGCCTGATATTGCACGTGTTTCTCTGTGCGCTCGTAGCTCGTTCGCAGGCCGCCGACGATCTGCGTCAGCGGAGGAAGGTCAGTGGGTGTAACCGACGGCCAAAAGAAATCGACGGAATCCAATGCGTCAGCAAGAGTCGCCCATTTCTCTAAGTCAGACCGGGTCGAGGGTCGCTTCTCCTGCAACGCATGATCCCATATCTGTACCGGGAAGCCGTCAGTGCATAGATACGGATAACCGTCGGCGGGTATCTTGAGATCATGCTTAGGATTCCGGGCGCCCAGCACGAATTCTTTGGACGCCGATCTCAAGGACTCGCTAACTAGATCCTCCGGAATGAACACATGCATCTTGTCTTCGACCACTTTCGCGCCGGCATCCCTGAGCAGCGTGCGTGCTGAAGCGCTCCTGACTATCGCCCCGGTCTTGGAGAGAATCCTGATTGACGCATCATGGGTCCGCTCGATATCCGCTCTTGAGAGCATGCTCACTCTGCAACGACTCAAGTTTTCGCCTTTTGCGGCCGGGTATCACGGCCCTGTGGAAAAAAGGTTCGCATCATCGTGGAAGGCTGAACGGGGGCACACGGATCCCTCGTCCCGTTAGCACAATGTGCCGACGCATCCTAGGAAGCGTCCGCTCACCCGAGAAACAATGAAAAGAAGAAGGTTGGGAAGTGGTTTTGCGCTAAGTCTGGACCGCTGGCTAGTTTCGCCTGCGCTTGGCCTTCAGCACGACCAGCAACGCAGCCGAGCCCATCACAGGTATCAGCAGGGTCGGGAACTCGGGGATCAGGGCTATCACGTTGACCGTGATAGAGGCCTTTCCATCCGATGTGTAGTTGGCATCAGTCGCGTTCACATAGAAGTTCCCCAGCGAGCCAAAGGTCACTGTCGTCTCGAAGACGCCGTTGTTGGCTGGCACCCAATGGTGCTGCGATACTCCGAGCGTAGCAGTCGTATCCGTCGTCGTCAAGTCGAATGTGCCGTTATAGCTCGGGACAATGGAACCTGTCCCGTTCCTGGCGGTAACGCGCAATGTGTACGACGTCTCGGTCACCAGGTCATCGTATGGCGGCGTATCGCCTACGATCTCAAGGCTGTAGTCACTCACCTTGGCGACGTTCAGCGTGAACATCGGAGACCCGGTCTCAAGAAGTCCGGAGAAGGACGGGTTCCAGTTGGGAGCGAAGCTCAAGGGTCCAACTAGCGTAATCTCTTTGGCTGTCGGGTCGTAGAAGTTCCTCAGGTTGTTGGTCCCGCTATTCGGATAGCCGTTCCCCATGACCATTTCGCCCCAGGTCACGTCTGCCGCCAGCTCCGCCAACTTGGCCGCGCCCAGCGCGTCTGATGCAGATCTTTTCGGCTCATAGGCGAGCACCGATGTGGACGCAGATGGCAGCTTCACAATAAACGTCTCTCCGGCAGTCAAGTTCCAATGCAACGGGGCAAGTATGTAGCTAGCGGTCATACCGTACCTCGTCGTCAAAGGCGCCCAGGATATATGTGTAACAGCGGTCTGATCAGGGTCGTAAGCGTTGTACGGGCTCGGGTAATCGGGGTGTTGTATCGTGTTGCCGCACCAGTCCATGTGAGTCGCCTCCAGAGCCCAGCCGTTAAGAGTGTTCGTGCTGTCCTTGGTAGCGTACATGTGGTAACCTATCACTGCCCTAGAGTGCACATTGCCGGCGTCGGGACCGATGGAGATGTTCAAGTACCAGTCATCGGGCCAGCCCTGCCAGTACCTCATCACGTTGGCGGCCTCCATGTACCTGACTAGAAGGGCCTCGTTGCCCCACGAGACGCTCCAGAACCTCAGGACGAGGTTGTCCGCTGTGGAATTAGCTGTGTCAAGGTAGAGTTCCACCCACCTTATATCCTCCGAGTAGTCGTAAGCGGTGTACGTGTCGTAGACTCCGCTGCCCTCGGCCATCCAGTCGTCGAACCAGGCTGCTTCTATGGCGGCCTCGCTCGCTGTGAACTGAGTCATGAGGCTCCCTGCACCTGCTAGCCCGAGTATCTTGCTCGCGGCGGCTCTGTTGAATGTCAATACGCCCTGAAGCTCGTGCCAGTATCCATCATCTGCGGTCGCCCTTGGCGTCACAGCCGTCGGCACTCCGTAGAATGTGTTCGCGTAGTGAGTGCCAGCTCTGATGGCCGTCAATTCCCAAGACTCGAGATACGTCGAGTACCAGGATATGTTCATGTACGCTCCGGCGGTGCTGGTCTGACCGAGAACAGGTGTGAATATCGGGTCCAGGCCGGGTCCAGCAGCGATCTCAGTGATGTTCTTTGCATCGACAGTCATCCTGTACCAGGTCGTGATAGAGTTACCCATATCGAAGTCCGGGCTGGTCATCGTGGAGTACGGGTCATAGACCAATACGAACGGATACGAAGTTCGGGCCTGCCATTCCCCGTAATTCGCCTGCCTCAGTGGCCACCACTCGTTCAGACCCATGGTCCCGTTCCATCTGCCGAGGTCTGCATTGTTATGCGACTTCATGTACAGTTCGAACATGTGGTCGATCGTGTAAGTCGCTTCTCTTGCACCCGCGAGGGTTTTCGCAGGTTCAGGTTGCTCAGGTGCGTTGCTGACGACACTCTGTCCGATAATCGCGAAACCGGTCAAAACCATTACCCCGACGACCGCAAGGGCCACGAACTTTCTCCATGGTGCTGCGTTCGGCGGTCGGGATACGGCCTGCCTCTCGATAATCGATTGGGGGGGCACTTCCATGTGTCCAAGGTTTCGGCCGATATCAAATCCTCTGTCATACGAAGAATAGTCTGGAGCGGGCAATCTGTGTTCCTCCCTAGCTGTTCTGGGTATTATATGCTGCTCGATGCTATATTAAACCTTCTTAGGAAATGCCGTGCGGGACGCCCCATCGTTGACCTACTGGATAACATCATCATCAGAGAGAATCCCTTCCCGAACGCGGTCAGATGAGCAGTATATGAATCCGGATACCCCATGGACGGCGTGTACCAGCTCGACATGATTGATGGATGTAATCTGACTCATTCCAAGTGCGCTTCCTATGTGTGTACCACGTTGGAGTGTCTATCAGACGGAGCTATCCATGGCAGCACCTTTGGACTTCTCAGTCATTGATGGATATGAGTGAACCACCATGATCATTATGTCAAGGTTCGAATAGGGACCAGCGATGTGACTGCGTGCTCA
>CAZTFD010000010.1:15766-17242 GCA_964612225.1 uncultured Thermoplasmata archaeon
CCATGATCATTATGTCAAGGTTCGAATAGGGACCAGCGATGTGACTGCGTGCTCAGGAATCACGATTACCCGCCTCTTCTGTCGCAGCGTGACTTCACTCCAGTTCCTTGGAGTCCACACTCGGATCCAGTCCAATCCAGTCCGGCATCTCATGTCAGATTATATATAGCCGGATTTCATTATGACGACTGTTTATTTGTTGAGCCATTGTACTCGGGGGATATAATGTCTGAAGGGACAGATTCTAGTACGTCGACTAGTGAGCCTGAACAACCGGCAGCAGCTTCCGCCTCTACTGACAAAGGCAAGAAGAACCTCTGGTTGATGATCGCCGCCATTGTCGTCGCTATATTGCTTGTCAGCACCGTAGCGTACGTCTTTGTGCTTGGTCCGAAGGACAAGATAGGAGCCGTTATTTCTCCAGATCCTATAGTAGTCGATGCTGGAGCTAAGCAGGCACTTACCGTCGCACTGACTCTGAATAAGAAGGCGCTTGCGACAGACAACAGCGATGTTGAGCTCCTCTGGTCCGTCGACCCCATCACACTGGGCGAGTTCGATCGCCGTGCTTTGGGAAGCGTCAATTTCACTGCGGGGAAGGTAGGCGGAGATGGCACCATAACGTGCTTGGCGACATACAAAGATAAGACGGAGTTCACAGCCGAGGTCGACCTTACCGTCAACCCCCCCACTCTCGATTCTGTCGTGATCAATCCTTCGACGAAGACCTTGGTGGCAGATCAAGGCTTCGAGTTCAATGCGACAGCATTGAGCAGCGTTGGCACGATCCTCACCACTGGAGTGACCTTCACATGGTCGGTCACGGGATTGGCCGCCAGCGACTATACTCTGAGCGCCACGACTGGTCCGTCGGTCAACTTCACAGCCTCGGTCGAAGGAAACGCATCACTCACCGCGCAGACAACATACAACGGTGTGACGAAGAACGGTTCTGCCAACATCACAGTTGTGGAGACATTGCCCGTCAGATCTGTCGATTACCGGTACTACGATTTCTTCGAGGTACCGTTCGGCGAATGGTGGGACCTGCGATGGAACACATACCACGAAGAGCAGGTCATATCGTACACATATCCGACGATGTTCTACTGGTACAGCCAGCCACCGGGCAACGTCTGGCTCTACACAGATATGATGCTCGACGTTGAGGGAAGGAACATGACTGAGATCAACATGAACTCCTGGCCAGAATTCCTTCCGCTGCTCGGCACCGCCAGAGGCGGCAATGCCGAGATCGACTGGTTCATGCAATACCTCACAAGGGCCGAGATGGAAAGGTATCCAGGCGCCACATCGGCATGGGCAGACGGCTGGGTGATTTCGCTCAACGGCACGACGACCATGGACAAACAGGCCGCGATGGCCGTCTTGGGCGTCACGTCGGCGGGCTTTGACGACTTCGCTACCTGGTGGTCCGCCAATGAGAGAGACGTTGAGGACGCCTACTCCGCTTGG
>CAZTFD010000011.1:0-16779 GCA_964612225.1 uncultured Thermoplasmata archaeon
ACCATTACAATGCCCTGTCTGACCCCCATCGAAACCTCTCCCGTCGGCATGGTTTCTAGACCTGACTGACGTAGATATACATTGTCCCGTTTGACTGCTGAGCAGAACAGGCACTCAATGATTCCGAAATAGGAACGGTTCGCCGCGGGAAGAATAGAAATACACTAGACTCACGTTCCTTGTTCGGGTGTGATGATGGTTGGCGTCAAGCTTGAATCGAGAAAGCCGATGACGATTGCATACATCGAGCACGTCGGGAGCTACAGTGGAATCCCCTTCGGCAAGTACATGGAGAAGCTGTACGGCTGGGCCAAGGAGAAGAAGGTCATGCCGGGCTTTCACCCCCTGGGGCTCTTTCACAGCGACCCGAAGACCACCCCGCCGGAAGAGTGCAGGACCGAGATAGCCATCCCTATCTACGGGAACGTGAAGGCCAGTGGGGATATCAAGATCAAGAAGCTTCCGGCAATGAAGGTGGCATCATACTCGCACAAAGGTCCAGCGAGCGAGTATTCAAACTCCTATGACAAGCTCCACGCTTGGATCCGCGAGAAGGGCTACAAGGTCTCTGGCCCCGCGATGGAGATCTATAGCAAGAAGCCGGAGATGGTCAAAGGCGAAATGATACTCTACGCCAAGATCATGATTCCAGTGAAGAAGATCTGACACTATGTGCTGGCTATATCAACCCAGGCTCATTGACTAGAGCATTATCAAACCTGATATCCGTTCCATTTGGGTATATGAACCCTGGCAGGTCTAGTTCCTGTCCGGTGCATCTACTTGATAGAAGCGAAGGGGCTAGTGAAGGACTTCAGCACTCTGAGAGCGCTTGATGACATCTCCTTGAAGGTCGGCAGAGGAGAGATCTTCGGATTCTTCGGCCCGAACGGCGCTGGCAAGACCACATGCATTCGAGTCTTGTGCGGACTGACACCTGCTAGCCAGGGCGAGGCGCACGTCCTCGACATCGACGTCCGCAAGAGCCCCGTGCAAGTAAGGGACAACATCGCAATTCTCTCTGAGGAGACCAGGTTCTACGAGGAAATGACCCCGAGGAAGTACCTCAACATGTTTTGCAAGCTCATGCTCATGCACCGGAGTGAAAGGCTGTCCGCCATCAACAAGGCGGCTGACCTGGCGGATCTCAGGGGATTCATAGACAAGAGGATAGCGTACCTGTCGCAAGGACAGAGACAAAGGGTATCCTTGGCGCGGGTCCTCATGGCCGACGCCCCGCTCTGGTTCCTGGACGAGCCTTTCGAGGGCATAGACATCATGCACAGGAAGAAGCTCAGGGAGCATTTCAAGCAGTACGTCCAGGAAGGCAACACCATATTCTTCACGTCGCACAACCTGATCGAGGCCGAGTTCATAGTCGACAGGTTCGCGTTCATACATCACGGCAAGCTGATCGCAATCGGCACCGCTGACGAGCTCAAAGAGAAATATCTGGCTCCTTCGTACACTCTGCATGTATCGGACCCTCAGAAAGCGAGATCGGTGCTCGATAACGCCCTGAGGCTGCAGATGATCAAGGTCATAGAGGGCGAGGTCGCGCTCACACTTCAGAGAAGGAGCGACGCGCCTCAGATATCCAAGATACTGGTCAATGAAGGCATTGACATCTTCGAGATGAGGAGCATGGGGACGATGGAAGAGGTATTCGAACGCACCGCAAGGGGTGATGCAGCATGAGCCCAGACGAATTGCCGCCGCCTGAGCCGCTTGTGCCCGAGCCTCCGATGGACGACGAACTACCGCCGCCTCCAAGCGACATGCCAGGCCAGACAAGACAATACAAAGACCTCAAAATCAAGAAGTCCGGGCCGTTCGCGACCGTGAAACGGGCCGTGACCATATTCGAGAAGGACCTCAGGACGATGGCCAAGCATGGGCTGATCAGTGCGGTCATCCTGTTCATCTTCCTTGCAGTCGTCTTCTCGATCATGAGCTTCTCTATGAAGCAGGCCATGCAGTTCTCGTTCGAGGGGGACGGAGATGGCAAAGGGATTCCTGGCGCCTCGGGCGTGGACCCGCCGATGGCGATTGCATCAGTATCTCCAGGCAACTCCATCAGTGCATCTACTACCGTCACTCTCGATGCAACTGGCTCCACAGACAACAGCAAGATTGTCTACTACGCGTGGTCGATAGGCAGCGACGGAGACGAGTTCCAGCTCTTCGGGGAGGTCGTTCACTACACATTCTATGCGATCGGAGCCTACGAAGTCCACCTGACCGTTGTCGACGACGACTGGAACATGAATGAGAGTTCTGCACATATCGACGTCGCTAGGGCTCCTACCGCGACGGACTCGGAGTCACCGATGGTATCCGGCCCGCCTGAACCATTCAACATCAACGCCGGAGAAACCTTGGATCTCAACGGATCAACCGCAACGGACAACATTGGAGTGGTCAACTGGACTTGGCGCATTCAAGATGTTGAAGACCAGGTTCTCTATGGAGAATTGCAGTCCTACAGATTCGACTACGCCGGCAACTTCGGCATCAACCTTGTTGCGAGAGATGCTGCTGGGAACACGGGCAAGACATGGGCTTCCGTGAATGTCCAGGCGATGCCTGGCGACGGCGACCCTCCAAGAGCAGAGACGGACATCCCCACCAGTGTGATCATTGGAGACAACGTCGATCTCTCTGCGTCAAATTCCCACGATAACCAGGGCATCTCATCCTACGTTTGGTACGTTAGTCACAACACTACCGTGTCAAGAATCACCGGTGAGAGAATCTCCTTCGCCGCGAACGAGTTCGGACCATATGAGATCAAGTTGATCGTGAGGGACAATTCGGGCAACTATGGTACCTCCGAGGGCATGGTCATCGCGACCCCAGAGGGAATGGAATTCAGTCTTCTGGGATGGACCAGCACCCCCTTCAGCCAGGATGTATCCTTCAACCTGCTCACATACGCCTACGGGGTTGCCCTACTCGCCTCAGTCATCTATGTTGGAGGGCTGTTCGCCAAGGGCTTCACGCATGAGATCACGAAAGGCACTGTCAAGGTGCTGTTCTTCGGACCAATTTCCGTCACAACAATGGTCTTTTCGAAGATACTGTATCCGCTGATAATCGGTCCAATATTCATCATCCCGCTGGTCTTCATAGGCTTGTACCAATTCGAACAGCCGTTCAGCGAGGTCCTGATGATTGCGTTGGTATCGTATTCGATGGCCGCTATCACTATGGTGGCAGCGGCGTACGGCTCCAACCTGATCTACCTGGGGACGAAGAAGATGGTGCTGAAGCCGAGCGTCATCTCGAGGATGTTCCTGTACTTCTCCCTCATAGGCACTCTGACGGTCTTCGAGTGGCTGTCGTTCGTGCTGGACCAGTGGCAGGGAACGACCACGTGGGATGCGATGTACCATAACTATAGCGGCATAGCGGTCCTCTCCCCGTTCCACCAGGGAGGAATGTTCCTGTCGAATGCTCTGGTGGGGACGAACTGGGCGCTTGATGTCTGGACCTTTGCGATACCGATCGTGCTGATAGTCGGTGGAGTTCTGGCATCCAGGAAGCTCTACGGAGACATCTTCACAAGAGAGTGATTCGCGAATCCGTCGAAAGGATAATCCGGGCACCAGGGATAGCTGACATAGTTGAGGGTCTGCATACCGTCGGTGTTTCCAGGAGGGCCGAGCGCGGAGATCAGCGAAGCATTCGAGGACTCGGAGCTGCTCGACTACTATGAAGTGAAACCAGACGGCAGCCTCGACCTCTTGGCACAAATGCGATCTTGCCAGGGCGGGTGCTCGGACCCGGTTGAGGTCGTAACGCGCCGCAAAGTTGATGCCATCATCGTGAACGGGATTTCCCCCCATTCCCTGATGCGGTTCTACAACGCGGGCGTCAAGGTGTTCTCGGCTAATAGCCAATCCGTCAAGATCCTGATCGACTCGTTCGTTGCAGGAGAGCTGAAAGAGATTGGCATAGACAGATTCGCGACGATTAGAAAAACGAGATAAGGGGTTGAAGGAAGGGGTTTCAATGGTCCGGTCTCAAAGCGCATCCAGTTTGGCCTTGTTCGCTTGACTCTCTTTCCCGAGTTTGTCCATGATCCTTGCGGCCTCGGCCATTAGCATCTTCGCGATCTTGGCAGCATCGAGATAGAATCTAGACGAAGTCTCCTCGATCTTAGACGCGAATTTGGCAGCACCCTTGACGTCGAGGTTCTTGGGCGTCCTTGTATCAATCAGGTAGTTGTTCCTGTCCATGTCCTGGATGGGTTCGAGAATCATCTCGTTGAGCTTCTGCTGTCTCGTGAACTCGAGCAATTCCCCGCGTTTCTTGTGGGCTGCAGCAAGTGCCTTGAACATCTCCGCAGCAGGTGCCGCTTGGGGTTCTCTGGCCAGTTCCTCGTACACTCCTGCGGCGCCCTTCTCCAGCTCGAGGGCGAACCTGATTACCGATCCGAAGGTATTGCATTCCGGGAAATCGCACTCAACCATCAGAACCACCGAGTGATTACAACCTTCCTGTCCGTAAAGAACTTTACGGCGTCTTGGCCCTGACCGTGGAGGTCTCCGAAGAACGAGTTCTTGTACCCCGCGAACGGGAAGTAGGCCATCGCTGCGACCAGTCCTACGTTGATTCCGACGTTCCCGACCTGACATCTGTATCTGAAATCTCGGGCCAATTTGCCGCTCTGCGTGTATATCGAAGCAGCGTTTCCGAACGGGCTAGAGTGAATGAAGTCCAGTGCCTCATCCATGTTATTCATTCTCATGAATCCCACAACAGGTCCAAAGACCTCTTCCTTGGCGATCGTCATGTCTGGCGTGACACCGTCAATGACTGTCGGACCGACGAAGTGGCCCTTCTCGTAACCCGGGACTTTGATCCCCCTGCCGTCGAGCAGGATCTTTGCACCTTCTTTCTCCGCGCCGTCGATGTATTCGAGGACCTTCTTCTTGGCCTTGGCAGATACGACCGGTCCCATGTTAACGCTCTCATCCAGGCCATAACCAACCTTGATCTTCTTCGATCTCTCCACAAAACTCTTGAGGAGCGGCTCGGCCACGTCGCCTATCGCCACGAGGTTCGAACCTGCAAGGCATCTCTGGCCAGCGCATCCGTAGAAGGATGCGAGCATGTTCGAAATGGTCCTGTCCAAGACCGCGTCCGGCATGACAACGAGGGAGTTCTTTGCTCCGCCCTGAGCCTGGACCCTCTTGCCGTTCTCAGCCGAATGCTTGTAGATGTACTTCGCGACCGGCGTGGAGCCGACGAACGATATCCCCTTCACCTTCGGGTGCTCCATCAGAGTGTCAGACACTTCGTGGCTGCCATTCACGAGATTCATCACTCCGGGTGGGAATCCCGCCTGCTCGACCAGCTTGGTCAAGTAGTTCTGGGTTACGGGCACTTGGCTAGATGGCTTGAGGATATAGGTGTTGCCCGTGGCAACGGCGTATGGCCAGAACCAATAAGGTATCATTGCGGGGAAGTTGAACGGGCATATTGCTCCGAAGACGCCCAGAGGAGATATCACGGCTTCCTCGTCGATGCCCTCCGCTCCGCCGTCCTCAAGACCGTATCCCATCATGAGCGATGGGATCCCAGCTGCAGTCTCGACGTTCTCGATAGTGCGCCTCGTCTCGCCTCGCGCCTCATCGATCGTCTTGCCCTGCTCCTGCACCATTATCCGCGCGATGTTCTCGAAATGCTGCTCCATTACTTCCTTGAGCTTGAAGAATACTCTGGCCCTCGTTATCGGAGGGGTCTCTCTCCACGCCCACCAGGCCTCTTGAGCTGCCTCGATGGCAGCCTTGGTCTCGTCGGCGCTGGACATAGGAACCTGTCCTATGATCTCCCCAGTGGTCGGGTTCTCAATGTCAATGTACTTGCCAGAGGTAGAGTCTACCCACTCCCCATTCACGTAGTTCTTCAGTTTTCCATAGTCTTTCTTCACTTCAGACAAGAGTGCCATGCTATCCGTTCTCCTCAGCTAATCTACGACATCACTCAGCCAGATGACCAGACGTCCGCTCGAAAAGGCCTGAACTTCTCCCATGCTGGACCGGATAGAAAGCAAATGTAGAGGATGACGTAGGATCACAATGAACCTCTCCACTGCCCCCCATTCCATTCTTCATTCTATCGTTCCATTCGGAAGATGTTCAGCTTTGCGGGCCTAAATCCGCAGATACGTCAGTGAATCGTGGCCTTGTTCGCCCAAATGTGCTTCCCTATAATATAGATTGTGGTCGAACCTCTGCCTTTCGCAATCCGATTTGGACGGGTCAAGCGCACATCTGGCTTACCATCTGACAGAGACTGAGAACAACGACAGAATATGAGCCCATACGAAGTGCGAAATCCGTACTGAAGAATCGAAAAACTTGCTGAGAGCAGTCAGGATGCGGGCAACACCGAAGTGATGGACTCTCAACTATGCTTCTTCTCCCACTCCTCGATCATGTGATGGTACTTCTCATGCACGCCGGGGCCCATAACGTTCCTCTCGACATCTTCGAAGCCCCTCTCCAACTCCTCTTGATCCTCCTCGGTGAGGATCTGGTTGGCTAGAGGATAGAGTATGTTGTCCTCCTTCTGGATGTGCTGGCTCAGGAGCTCGACGTACGCCCTTCCCGCGCTGATCAGACCGGCGTTCCTCTTCTTGGATTCCTTCGCTGCGGAGAGCTCCGAGATCTTCCTGACATGCGCCCTCCCATCCTGATGTTCTCTCAGCATGACGGCTATCGGGCCGACTTCTCCTGACAATCCTCTCGCCTGCATCCTCTCGAACAACAGCTTCTCCTCCTTGCCGTGATGGCATTTGTCGGCGAAATTCTTGAAGAAGTCAGCTGCACTCACAAAGAGTTCGCGCTCCACTTCCTTCCCGGCCTCCACCCTGTCACACGCTCTAGACAGGACCGCGAGCATCCTCTCAATCACTCGGTGCTCGTTCATCAGGTCTTCAGTCGGTCTCACCTACAGGTCACCTCGCGGCTGGAGGAACGCGAAGGGAAGGATAGATATGTTGCCTTCCATGTTAGGTTGTGCCGTCGACACTAAGATGCAACTCGAACGAAAGCTGGGATACCTCGCCTGTTGACAAGCCATGACAGTAAATTCAAAATACGGCCCTATCGATTCCAAAGGCACAGACCAGCTGAAGCCGTGACGACCAATGATACCTGGCAAGAAAGACCCGATAGACCGAACGTACCGGGCATATATCGAAGGCAACTACTCGCCCATTCCGAGAGATGTCGACGAGAAGATCATCGACAACATCGTTTCACTAACAGAGCTGGCCATGGACAAGAAGCAGTCCCTCAACGCCATCCTGGAGCAAGCTGCGAAGCTTATCTTCAGACATTTCAATTTCCGAGAGGTGAGCGTCGGCCTAAAGAGCAGGACATCCATGATCTACAAGTATGAAGTATTCTTGGGCTACAGGCCCGACATCGCTGACGGCCTTCGGAAGTTGAGGTACACACATGATGACATGGTGAGCCAGGACAGGTTCCCCAACATCAAGACCGGAAGACTATCTGAGTTGAATCCAGTAGAGGGCCTCCCTGATGAGGAGAAGATTCTGTTCAACCGTCCATTTCAGCTGTCGTTAACGAGGGAAGCATCAGACGACTTCCACGAGGGAGACTACCTTGACGTCTGGATGCTCGGTCCCAACAGGCAGCTGATCGGGTGGATCGAGTTGTCCGACCCGGCCGGCGGAAAGCTCCCACCGAGGCGAACGATCAGATGGATAGAGCTGATCGCGAGCATCTGCGCTTCGATCGTCATCCAGAGATGGGCAGAAGCTGGTCCCCAGACGAAATGAACCGAATCCACAATTGTACATGAGATGTGAAAAGTGGAGTAAGGGGTTTCGGTGTCAAGCCGTCCTACTTCATGCCGGCTTTCTTGGTCTCTTCCTTGATCGCTGATTCAAGTATGTCCAGACCTTGCTCGAGCAGGTTCTGCTTTATGATCAGCGGTGGGTGCAGCCTGATGACGTTGCCGTATTGACCGGCCGTCAAGATGTACAGGCCCTTCTTGAAGCAGTTCAGCTGGATGTTCCTCGTGAGTTCAGGCATTGGTTCCTTGCCCTTTCTCGTCTTGACCAGCTCGAGACCGAGCATCGCGCCAAGGCCGCGGACATCGCCCACGACGTCCATTTCGTCCTTCCATTCCTTGAGGCGCTTGAACTCGACCTTATTGATCATCTTCGTGTTGGGCAGAGCCTTCTTTGTCAACTTGATCGACTCAAGGGCACCAGCGCAACAGACTGGGTTGCCGCCGAACGTGCCGCCCAGGCTAGCCGGGCCAGGGGCCGACATGATCTCGTCCTTTCCGGTGACTCCGCCGAGGGGCATGCCCAATGACAGGCCCTTGCCGGATACGAGCATGTCCGGGTCGCACTTCCAGTGCTCAATGCCGAACATCTTCCCAGTCCTGCCGAAGCCCGTCTGAACCTCGTCGTCGATGAACACTACGCCGTTGTCGTCGCAGATCTTCCTGATCTTCTCCCAGTATCCCGGCGGCGGGTTGATGAATCCACCCTCACCCTGGATGGGTTCTGCGACCAGGCAGCACACATCGTCCTTCATCGGGGAGGTCTCCATGACCGTCCTGATGGTGTCAGCGCATGCGAGGTTACATGACGGGTACTCCAGGCACAGAGGGCATCTGTAACAGTATGCAAACTCAACGTGCTGGACGTACGGCACAAGTGGCCCGAAGCCCTCCCTGTACGGCTTTTCCTTTCCTGTCAGTGATATGTCCAGGAAGGTCCTTCCGTGGAACGCGGTCCTGTAGGACAGGATCCACTTCTTCTTTGTGTACGCCCTAGCGATCTTCACAGCGTTCTCGATCGCCTCGGACCCGCTGTTCAGGAAGATGCTCTTCGTCATCCTTCCTGGGCATATCTTCGACATCTCCTCTGCGAGCTTCAGGTAGCTCTCGTACGGAGAGACCATGAAGCATATGTGAATGAACTTGTCCAGCTGGTCCTGGCACGCTTTGACCATCGCAGCGGGCCTGTGTCCGCAGTTGTGGACGCCTATGCCCGCGGTGAAGTCCAGATAGACGTTCCCGTCAACATCCCTCATGAACGGCCCCTCGGCCACGTCAAGCTCGGCTGGCAGGCCTATCCTGATGCCGTTCGTGATGTACTTCTCCTTTCGAGCCAATGCCTTCTTGGACTTGGGTCCTGGCGGCTCCACCACGATCTTGGGACCCTTCAGGTTGTATGATTTCACCATATTATCTCGCTCCAAACCCCGCAATAAATGACAATGAAAGGGTTTCACCAGGTCGTCCCATGGACGACCTGCTCACTTGGCTTTCATTACCTCCTTGATCGACTCCTCGAGCGCGTCGAGGCCGGCGTCCAAGAGATCTCTCGTAATGACAAGCGGAGGCGCGATCCTGAAGCAGTTCTCACCAGCGCCTATCGCGACCACGCCCTTCTTCCAGGCATGGTGTATGATATCGTGCGCGGCGTCTCCGTCCTTCTCCTTGGTCTTCTTGTTCTTGATGATCTCGACGCCTATCATGAGGCCTTTGCCTCGGACATCGCCGACAATCTCGTACATGTCGACCCATTCCTGGAGCCGCTTGAGCACGTATCCGCCCTGCTTGACAGCGTTCTCGCGGAGCTTCTCCTTCTCGATCACGCGCATCGTGGCCAGGGAGGCCTCACACGCCACCGGGGTTCCGCCCAGGGTCGTGCAGTGCGAGCCTGCGGCCCAATCGTAGATCTCCGCGCGCCCTATCGTCGCTCCAAGGGAGATACCCCCTCCGAGCGCCTTGGACATGCAGACTATGTCGGGAATGACTCCGAAGTTCTCGATGGCGCACCACTTGCCGGTCCTTCCCATGCCTGACTGGACCTCGTCAACGGCGTACAGGATGCCGTACTTGTCCATGAGCTTCTTCAGTCGTCTGTGATAATCCTTTGGCGGGACGATGTACCCACCCTCTCCCTGTATGGGTTCGATCAAGGATGCGGCGACCTCCTCAGGCGGCAGGAACTTCTTCAGGACCCAATCGTCGATGAAATCCACGCACCAGTAGTCGCACTCGGGGAAGGTCATCTTGTAGGGGCACCTGTAGCAGTACGCATACGGCACGTGCTCCACGCCCGGCATTGTCGGGAAGTACCTCGCTTTCTGGCCGATGGAACTTGCCGTGAAGCTCAGAGCGCCCATCGATCTCCCGTGGAACGCGCCCGTAAAGGCGAGGAACATCGGCCTCTTGCTATGCCATCTGGCGACCTTCGCGAACGCCTCGATGCTCTCGGCACCGCTCCCGCTCAGGAAGACCTTCTTCTGGAAGCTGCCGGGCGTGATCTTGTTCAGCTTCTCGGCCAGCTCCACTGCGTACCGGTAGTAGAAATCCGTGTACGAATAGTGCAGCAGACGCTTCGACTGGTCGCTTATGGCCTTGACCACTTCCGGGTGGCAGTGCCCTACATTCATCGCCCCGAGCCCGCTGTTGAAGTCGATGTACTCGTTCCCGTCCACGTCCTCGACTATGCAGCCGTGCCCCTTCTCGACCACCATCGGGTAGTAGTAGGGCCGGTTGTACGGAGACAGAACCGCGTTGTCACGCTTCACCCAAGCTCTTGCTTTAGGTCCGGGGGGCTCACACACTCTTTTCAAAGAAACCTTTGTCTTTCGATTGGTGTTCAATATACCCCTCTTGGGCTTCTAGAATTACCGAATGCCGAACACCTAATTTAGACTTTGCATGATGCGCCTTCCTATTGTGAAACATTTAATGGAGGAGATGGGCATGGCAGAGCCGATGCCAACGCTGCTTGTGAGGTACGGCGAGATAGGGCTCAAGAGCGAGTCCGTCCGGAGGAGGTTCGAGCAGCAGCTCCTGGACGACATCAGGAAGAGGCATGTGCTCGCCAACACTGCCTGCGTGATCTCACAATCAAGAGGCAGGCTGTTCGTGGATTCAGACGACTGGAGGAAGTCGTGCGAGATACTATCCAGGACCTTCGGCATCGTGTCATTCAGCCCTGTCGAGAGGGCTCCCAGCGACATGGAATCACTGACGAAGTCGGCTGTGGAGTTCTCGAGACCTTTGATGTTCAAGGGCGCGGCGTTCGCCATCAGATCGAGGAGAACAGGCAACCACAACTACACAAGTCAGTCGCTCGCTGAACATCTCGGCGAGGCGGTACTCAAGGAACACGCAGGCATCGGGATCAAAGTCGGACTCGATGAGCCCGATGTGGAGATCTTCGTTGAGGTTCGGGACAGGAATGCATACTTGTTCAGTTCGGTGTTGCCAGGCCCTGGCGGAATGCCCCTGGGAAGCCAGGGGAGGGTGCTTTCCGCAGTCGACTCTGAGAATGGCATCGCATCGACATGGTTGATGATGAAGCGCGGCTGCAGCGCGCTCGTCGCAACGCGGAGCGAATTACTTCTGGAGCCGTTGAGGAAGTGGTACCCTCACCTCAAGATCGTCGAACCGGAGGATGACCTATTCTCCCTAGCAAGGGCAAACGGTTGCATCGGCATCGCGTTCGCTTGGCGATTGGATGATATCGAAAAGCACGGCGCACCCAAGGGCGAGCTCCCGGTCTTCTACCCTCTGGTAGGTATGAGTGAAAAGGAAGTAAGTGGTTTGCTGGACAGGATACGCGCCTAGGTGCCCTGTCTGTCGTGAGCCCTCAGGGATGGCCTGTTCTTCTCGACGCCCATGCCCCTAGTCCTCACAAGCCCTCTGCCTTTCTTGCCGGCGGGAGTCAGACCTCTGTTGGCCCTGTTCGAGTGCTTGGTCGAACAGATCCAGTTCATCTTCGGATCGGCCTTGATGACCGGGTGGTTCACATCAACGAGTATGACCTCGTACCACTTGTGCCTCCCGTCCTCTCCGACCCAGTAGGATGCAAGCACCTCGCAGTTCGGATACCTCTTCGATGTCCTCTCCTCTGCGATCCTCTGGATGCTCTTCCTCATGGTGATCTTCAGGATACCCATCCTCTTCGCCCTGCGGCCCTTCTTGATCTGGTGCTTTCTCAGGCCGCCTTTCCGGACCTTGGCCCTAACAACGACGAAGCCCTGTTTCGCCTTGTAGCCGAGAGCTCGAGCGCGGTCGATCCTCAGTGGCTTGTCGACCCTGACGAAGGTACCTTCCTTCCTCCAGTCCACGAGTCTCTGCCACATCAGCTGCTTCATCGCATCGCTGGACGGGTCCTTCCAGGCCTCGCCCATAAAATGATACATGTTCCTGGCGCTGCCGCCCTTCTTCTCTTCAGGGGCCTTTGCCTCTGGTGCGGGTGCAACGGGTGCCTCAACCGGCGCCTCAGGTGCCTTG
Organism: uncultured Thermoplasmata archaeon; assembly: GCA_964612225.1. Lineage (GTDB taxonomy): Archaea > Thermoplasmatota > Thermoplasmata > UBA10834 > UBA10834 > COMBO-56-21. Next base: position 12,313 of record CAZTFD010000011.1, read on the forward strand.
GTCTTTCGCTCCTTCTTAGTCGGGGCTTTTGCCGTCTCTTCTGCCATTCAAGTCACATCCAGCCGTTCATGGGTTCACGCCGAAGCGCACATCCCCTTGCGAGACCAGACGGATCTCGCCGCTGCGGAGGACTCCAAAAGAGTTGCCTTATATAAACATGTTGGGCGTTTACATGAAGTTGTCAAGGTTCAGCTTCTTGTCAGTCTTCTTCGGCTGGCTAGTGGCTCTCGCCTCTCGTTTTGTCTCGAAATCGTTGTTCAAGAAGGATGACTGTTGAATGCCTGATACGAGCGACTTCTCATCCCATCCGAAGGAGTCCGTGACCCTTGAGATGGTGGCTGCCAATCTAGTTGCGTAGTATCGGTGGTCCGGCTTCGCGTCGAACGGCCTGCCCTCGACCCACGGCTCGAATTTCTGCGGGGATGCCCGGCTGTCGGTGACGACCCATGAGACCTTCATGCCAGGGACCACCTCATAGCCCAGCTCCTTGAGCTTCTTGAAGACCCTCACGTTGATCATGCTGTCACCCGCCTTGTATTGGCTCTCGTCCTTAACAGACCGCGAGATGACCAATCTCGAGGGGTCGATCTTGCCCTTCATGAGGTCCTCGATCACACCCCGAGTGTATGTGACGGCGCCTTGGTTGTCTCCGTCGAGGACCTTCTCGAAGACGTTGGAGAGGACCTCGCTCTGAAGGTCGAACGAATCCGTCCTGCGCATCTCGTAGCCTCTGACTATGAGCTCCTGCCTGGGCCAAACCATTCGTCCGACATACCTCTTCTTCATTCCGTGTGAGAAGAACGGTTCCATGACCTTCTCGAACTCGAGCACGACACCTCCGGAGGAGAACCGCTCGGCTATCTGCTGGCCGAGCTTCACGCTGTCCTCCAGGTTCGGTTTCGGAGACAGGAAGAACACGGAGTCCGTGTCCGAGTAGATGACCTCGAGGCTCTCCGCCTCGAGCTTCTTGATGAGGTCCTTCGTGGCCTCCCTGGCAAATGCGGTGATGCTCGCGCCAATCTTCGGGTCGGTGAACCTGTAGAACGCGGACGCGAGAACTCCGTAGAAGGAGTTCATAAGAATCTTGATGGCTTCCTGGAGACCGTTGTAGTAGTCCTTCTCGTCGGGATCCTGAGCGTCTCTCATAGCCTTCTTAGTGGCCGCCCGCTCGTCCATCAGTCTCAAGAGAATGCGCGGCAGGAGTCCTTCCCTAACACTCTTGTCGAGGAACCTTGCACCTGTCGGAGAGACGATCGTGCCGTTCGGATGCAGTGTCGTGAAGCAGATGTTCTTCGAGATGATCATGCTCGGGTACATGCTTCTGAAGTCCAGGGTCAGGACCCAGTGGTAGAGTCCCTGCTTCATCTCGTGCACGTAGCCACCCTCGATGGCCTCGACATCCTCCGTGGAGCGCATGGTCATCGGCACAGCGACCTTTTCTCTGTCGGCATCCCTTATGAGAATGGAATCCACGAACTGAGATGTCGTCCCGCTCACCACATCATCCAGGGGGAGCATCGACACTGTTGCGAGGTCCATGCCCCTTTGAAGGACGGCGACCTTCTCGAGCACCCTTAATGCGAGATTGGAGTCGTGCTCGCAGTATTTCATCACCCTTACCCTATCCGAGGCCCATTCATCGTCCATCTTCTTGGGATCGACGTCATGCTTCTCCTCGCCCAGGAGCTGCTTCGAGACGGCGTTCAAAGTCTCCTGCTTCGGCTTCAGGATCTTCTTGATCGCCCACCAAGCATCGACTATGATCCTGCCCTCGGTCCACCAGAACCGGTTGTTGTACTGGGACATCGCGCCGGGATATCTTCCCCATGAGATCTCCGGCATTCGCAGAGCTTCTGCGCGCTTCAGTATCTGAGGGATGTCGAACCCGTCAATGTTGTACCCAGTGATGACGTCGGGGTCGACCTCCTCGATGAACCTCGTGAAGTCCTCGATCATCTTCCTCTCGCCGCCGGACTCATCTCCCGCGAACTGTCTGCCTGTTACCTCGTCCCCTTTCTTGACGACGCAGCAGATGCAGAATATCTTTGGTTCCTTGAGGCTGGTTTCAACGTCGAAGCTCAGTATGGTCAGCTTCGGCCTGAAGGCCTTGATCGGCTCGAACCTCTCGGCCTTGACGACGATGTCCGTTCTGTAAATCTTGTCATCGAGCTCTTCACCGATGACGCGCACGCAAGAGCCGATGTTCATGTCGTAAACGAACCTGAAATGGAACGGAATGTCGGCGGCCAAGACCGTCGCTTGAGGCATGATGGTCTTCCTGATGTCAGGAACCAGCCACGGGAACGTGACCACGACCTTCTTACACCTCCTCTTCTCGCCCTTGTACAGGAGCTCGACGTCCTCGAGCCTTCTGATGCGCGTGTCGTTGCTGAGCATTCCGACGATATTGTCCAGGACATCCTTCCTGTCTGGCTCCACGAAGTAGAAGTAGGGTTCGAACCCGACGTACTTGACGGCAACGGACCTGCCATCCAGCATCTTTCCGTACAGATGGATCGCGAGGTCGTTCTCCATCTTCTTGTACGAGGCCCCGATCAGCCTGATATCCCAGGATCCCATCAGCATCAAGCTCTTGCGACTATCTTGATCACGTCGTCGTCCTTCAGCACGTGGTCATGACCTATGGTCATGTGGGTCTTTCCATCGATCGCCCTAATAAAGTTGTCACCCAGGTCCGTGTGGACCTTGAACGCTAGTTCCTTGGCGTTGGAGCCCCTTCGCATCAGATAGGCATCTGGGAGCACGCGCTCTTGCTTGTCAGTCCACTTGTGCTCATCCTCGACTGGGTAGATTATCATCATGTCCAGGACTTTGAAGACGACGTCCTCCAGAACCGCTTGGACGCCTGTGTTCTGATTCTGCTTCAGCCAATCGCCCATCTTGTTGCACGCTGCGATCTGCTTCTCGTTCAGCTTCGACTCGTCCTTGAACTTGAATGCACAGTCGCCGGGGACATAGTCTAGGAGCCCGGCCTTTGACGCGCGCCTCAGGGCGAGCTCGTACTCAGCGCTAGTCGGCACAACCGGGTAGCCAGTTGCCCTCAGCCTCTCGATGTTCTCGGGAGGCGCGATGTCCGCCTTGTTGGCCGCGATGATCATTGGCTTGGCGATCTTCTGAAGCTCCTGGCAGAACCTCAACAGATCCTGATCGGTCCATAGCGACATGTCGGCTTCTGCCGGCGTCTTTCTCAGGGCGGCAAGAATCTGGTTCTCGGTGATCGAGAGACCGGTGAGCTTCTCGTGAAGCGTCTTCTCGATCTTCGTCCCTGCCAGCTTTGACTGCTTGGCTATCTTGGCGAAATTCTTCTCAAGGATGCCGAAGATCCAGTATGATATCTCCTTCTCGAGGAAGTTGACGTCCAGGACGGGGTCGTGGTCTCCTATGCCCACAGGATTCCCCTCGAAATCCGTCCCACCGCTTGCATCGACGACGTGGATGAAAGCGTCCGCCTGTCTGAGATCGTCCAAGAACTTGTTCCCGAGACCTCTCCCGGCATGAGCGTCCGGGACCAAGCCCGCGACATCGAGGACCTCGATAGGCACGAACCTCGTGCCGTTCTCACAGGGTGAGTTGTTCGGGGTGCATGGATGGCCGAAAGCGACATGAGGACACTTTCCCCTGACATAGCCGACGCCCCTGTTCGCCTGGATGGTCGTGAATGGATACGCTGCGATCTGAGCGGTCGCCAGCGTGAGCGCCGAGTAGAAGGTGGACTTCCCCACGTTAGGTTTACCTACTATTCCGACTAGCATATGCTCCCCCGAAGCCCAATGACCCTATAGCTAGAAAAACTGCGCGGTATCATGGCCAGATGAGCCTCCAAATTCCGGCTAAGAGGTCAATGGTTTTATAGAGCCACGCGGTTGCGCCCAACGATGGAAACTGCTCTGGTTCTCTGCGAGGCGTCATTCAACAGAACAGGCGGGAAAACAGCTGCAGGACTCGTGAGGCACTCGTTGCGGTTCAAGATACTGGGCATATTGGACAGTACGATGGCTGGCAAGGATGCTGGCGAGGTACTGGATGGCAAGAAGGCCGGGATACCCATCTTCTCGTCCGTCAAGGACTCACTCTCCAAGCTGTCGAAGAAGCCGGATTACCTCATCGTCGGTGTTGCCACGGTCGGAGGCATGCTCCCGAAGAACTTCAGGCCCGCCCTGAGAGAGGCCATCAAAAACAGGATCAACATCATCTCTGGCTTACATCAATGGCTTGCTGACGATCCCGAGCTCAGCGAGCTCGCAAGGAAGTACAAGGTCACGATCACTGACATCAGGAAGGAACCCCCGCTCGAGAAGATGCACTACTACAGAAATCTCGCATCCAAGATGAAGGCGATCAGGATCCCGATACTTGGCACCGATGCCGCTAGCGGTAAGCGCACGACCGCGGTCATACTGACGAAGGAGCTGAACGAGAGAGGCATCAAGACCAGCTTCGTGGCGA
>CAZTFD010000012.1:0-2992 GCA_964612225.1 uncultured Thermoplasmata archaeon
CAGAACCACATCGTTGGCGTTCCGGTGAACGACTTCACTATCGATCCGAGCAATGGCTACTGGATCAACGTTCCGAGCGGGACAAGGACCCTCACCCTTGTTGGAGACATGCCGATCGCCACGCAGTCTAGGACGATCACAGTCCCTTCGGGCGGCGGATGGGCGATCGTAGGCTTTGCGTCATTCAATACCAGCATGCACGCAAGGGACATCCCAGGGATGTACAGCGTCGCCGGGAGCATAACCACTGTCGCCTCCTGGAACCCTATCACGAAGACGTACACGAGCTGGTTGAGCGTCATACCGACCGTAAACAACTTCGCCCTGGTGCCTGGACAGGCCTACTGGATCCTGTGCGGTGCGAGTGGTACCTTGACCTACACCCCGTGATGTGAGGAATCGATGCGGTTGGCTGGGTGTCGATCTCGTCCCCATCCCAAGATTACATTCCTAGCATGTCCAGAGACTCTCTCGTTGGGACACCATCGCTCGTCCAGCCCCAGAGCCTATAGTACTCTTCCAGCTCCTTGTCGAAATCGGCTTTGCTCACGACCGCGCCTTTGGAGGGACCGTCGTCGATGGGTAGCGTGAAAAGCCTCTCGGGCAGGGTGTCGTCCTTCTTGGACAGTCCTTCCCTGAGGTTGAACAGACGTTCCATCGTCCACGATCTCGCGCCCACCTTTCTCAGCTCGTCCACGTCGTATCCGGAACCGGTGGCGGCGTTGACGAGCGTGACCATCTCGTCCCACGAGTTGGAGAAAGCGTTCCTCGCCCCGAACTTGCACAGTATCATGCAGTCGTACACGGTGAACAGCTCCTGCAGGTCCTTGAGGACCGGTGATTTGCCCTTGACCGTGAACCTGTCGAGCTTACCCTGGAATAGTTCTGGGACGTACATGGTAGCTCTTAGGTGACAAGCGCCCCTTGTTGAAGTCGCAAAGGCCAATGCCATGCCCTGGATACCTCTCGGGTCGTAGCCTGGGAACTCCATGCCTTTAACGTTCATCGCGAACCTCTCCGCTTCCGGGCCGTATCTTGCCGCGAGCCTCCTCGAGCCCTCGCCCACGATTCTACCGAAGCCTTCCCTCTTGCCGGTCATTTCCACGAGCTTCACCATTGCCGAGTGGTTGCCCCAGTTGAGTTTCAGCCCTCCCGTGTCCTTCTCGGTGATTATCCCGTTCTCGAAGAGTTCGTACGCGCACGCTATTGTGTCCGCGCACGAGATGGTGTCCATCCCGTACTGGTTGCAGAGGCTGTTCGCCATTATGATCGATTCCAGGTTCGTGTTGCCAAGATTTGAGCCGAACATCGCAATCGTCTCGTACTCCGGGCCCTCCGTTTCCGCTTTGTATTCCTTGTCTGCCTTTGTCATGTTCCCGCAGTGGAGCGGGCATCTGTAGCAGGCCGTGTCCTTCGTCTTGTAGTTGTTGACGAGCGTGTCCCCGCCGATCTTCTCGTACTCAGGGAAATTGCCTGTCTGGAAGTTGCGGGTCGGAATAGTCCCTGCCTTACCGGTGATTCCGACCACCATGGACGTCCCATACTTCGCGAACGCCTGAGACTTCTCCTTTACGGTTGCGGTCGCGGTCTTGAAGGTCTGCTTCAACTTCTCGGGGTCTGCCTGAGGAACCTCCTTTGTCCCGTGGACAACAACGGCCTTCAGATGCTTGGAGCCCATGACCGCTCCGACGCCTCCTCTTCCTGCGGCCCTGTGATGGTCGTTCATGATTGCAGCGTACTTGATGAGCATCTCGCCTGCAGGTCCGATCACCGCTGCCTTGGACTTCTCGTGCCTCTTCTCAAGGATGTCGATGGTCTCGAAGCAGTCCTTGCCCCAGAGGTCCGATGCATCCTTGAGGTCGGGACCATTGCCCGTGATCAGGAGATAGACTGGCTTCGGAGATTTCCCATTGAACACAATACCGTCATATCCAGTCCTTCGGAACATTGGTCCCCAGTGGCCGCCGGAGTGCGCAGACAGGATCGCCCCGGTCAAGGGGGACTTGGTGGTCACATTGTAGAATGCCGTGAAAGACCCGTATGTCCCGGTGTAGGGTCCTGTCATGAAGATGAGCCGGTTCTCGGGGTCAAGCGCGTCAATCCTAGGCTTGTTCTCTTCGTACAGGATCTTCGCGGCCAAACCCCTACCGCCCAGATACTTCCGCGCATCATCGCTTGGGACCTCTTGGTCTGCGAACTTCCCGCTAGTGAGATCGACTCTCAGCAACTTCATGGTTCATAGCCCCCATCGTTGGCCGTCGAACGAATTGCAGAAGAATATAAAAGGATTTGGGGGAATTCGATTTTGGTTGCTGATTGTTCGCACCGAATTCGCCAAACGCGATGATTGTTCGAACAATTGTACAATCGGACACATTTAATACGCAGGATTTGTTCACTCGCGTATGACATTCGACGGTCTGAGCGTCGAGTCTATCATTCTCGTTGCCATACTCATTGCCATCGTGGCTTTCTTCTATTCGAACCTCGGTCTGGGAGGCGGCCAGTTGTATGTGCCAATCATGCTCTTCCTTTTCGTGAGTCTGGAAATGAAGGAGATCGTACCATTGTCGCTGACCCTCGCCTTCGTCACGATGTTGAGCTCGACTTACACTCACAGTAAGAAGCACCTTGTTGACTTCAAACTGGGACTACTGCTCGCTGCCGCTGGACTAATAGGCGTTTTCGGAGGCGTCTTCTTCACCTTGGAAGTCGACGAAAGGATTGTGGAGGCGGCATTCGCCTTGCTCCTTGTAATCGTTGCGACCAAAATGATTTACGATATCTATAGGGCAAAGAAAGATTACGTGATATGCCCAACAGAATTCACCTTGAAGCGGAAGCTGGCCGGGATGGGAGTGTGTATCTTGACAGGGTTTCTAATCGGGAGTTTCGGCGTCGGCGGGGGCGTCGTGAGCGTCCCTCTGATCATCTACGTATTCCGGTTCGAGCCCAGAAAGGCGATTGGCACATCTGCTTTGATGGGCGCGAT
>CAZTFD010000012.1:3092-16369 GCA_964612225.1 uncultured Thermoplasmata archaeon
CTCAGCCTATTCGTTCATTCCAAACCGGTCTAGAATGAAGGCGTACATGAACGCGAACCATCTGGCGTAGTCGTATCTTCCGGAGGCGCCTGCATGCCCCTCGACGATGCCGGTCCTCATCAGGACGATGTTGTCGTCGGTCTTCAGCGCCCTCAGCTTCGCCGCCCACTTGACTGGCTCCCAGTACGGGACTCGGCTGTCGTTCAGGCTCGATGTGATGAGCATGTTGGGGTAGTCCTTCGCCATTACGTTGTCGTACGGAGAATACCCTTTGATGTAGTCGTAGTGCTCCTTAATCGTGGGGTTGCCCCATTCCTCGAACTCGCCGACCGTCATGGGGATCGTCGGGTCTAGCATGGTGGTCACGCCGTCCACGAACGGGACCTCGGCGACGACCACCTTGAACAGGTCAGGCCTCAAGTTCGTGACTGCGCCCATGAGCAATCCCCCTGCGCTCCTTCCCCTGATCACCAAGCGGTCACTCGAAGTGTATCCCTCGGCGATCAGGTGCTCTGCACATGCGATGAAGTCCGTGAATGAGTTCCTCTTCTTGAGCATGCGACCGTCATGGTGCCATCCGCGGCCCATCTCCCCGCCCCCGCGAATGTGCGCGCTGGCGCAGACGAACCCGCGCGAGAGCAGGCTGACCAGTTTCGTGTTGAATCCTGAACTGGCCCATTCGAAAGTGCCGTATGCCCCATATCCGTAGAGGTATGCCGGGTTCTTCCCGTCCTTCTTGAGCCCCTTGCGGTGCACTAGAGTGACTGGTATCTTGGTTCCGTCCTTGGACGTGGCGAAGACCATCTCCTGGACATAATCGGATGGGTCGTATCCGCTTATCTCCTCCTGCTTCATCAGCTCGAGCGTTCTGGTCCTCAGATCATAGTCATACACCCTCGTTGGAGTGACCAACGACCAGTACTTCAACCGGAGCTTGTTGGATTTTGGGTCCGAGGTCTTGATCGGCATCACGAAGTAGATGGATTCTGGAAACTCGATCAAGTGCGAACTCATGTCCTTCATGTCGTAGACTCTTACCCTTCCCTGAGCTCTTTCTCTCTCGAACACGACAAGATGGTCTTTGAATGCCTCGACCCACGGGTGCGGATCGCTTACGTCGATGGCGACCGTTTTCCTGTGTGGTACCAGCTCCTTCCAATTCTTGGCGGTCGGGTCTAATGTCGGCGCTTCCATGATCTTGAAGTTGATGGCATCCTCATTGGTCACTATGAAGAACTGGTCGTCGTGGTGAACGGCGAAATATGTCATCCCGTGCTTCCTGGGCCGTATAAGCGTGAACGGGTCAGTCGGCCTGTCAGCACGGACATAGTGGACCTCTGAGGTGGTTGCGCTTTCAACCGTGATGAGGATGTAGTCCCTCGACCTGGTCTTTGCGAGTTCCATGTAGTAGTACCCCGCATCCCTCTCGTGAATGACCTGAACATCATGCTTTGGGTCCGTGCCTAATACATGTCTAAAGACCTTGCAAGGTCTGTATTCATCGTCCATCACGGAATAGAAGATTGTCTTGTTGTCGTTGGCCCATTCAGCGTCCGAGGTCTCTACCATCTGATCCTTGAGAAGGCTTCCAGTCCTGAGGTCTTTGACGAAGAGCGTGTACTTCTCCGAGCCGTTCTTGTCGGCGAGGTACAGGACCATGTTGTGGTCTGGGCTCACCTTAACGAGGCAGACCTTGAAGAAAACATTCCCGTTGGCGACTCTGTTCTCGTCGAGAATGATCTCCTCATCACCGTCGAGAGACCCTTTCTTCCTGCAGTGGATCGGATACTGCTTGCCGGCCTCGGTTCGCGTATAGTAGTAGTAATCGTCGATTCTCTCAGGAACGGAGCTGTCCGTTTCGTTCGTCCTGCTCTTCAGTTCCTCGAAGAGACTCCTTTGCAAGCTCTCGGTGTGTTTCATGAAGTCGAGAGCGTAACGATTCTCGGCCTCAATGTACTCGATCACGCCCGGGTTCGCCCTGTCCCTCATCCAGTGGTAGTCATCCATCCGGACATCATCATGCAACTCGAGTCTCTTCGGGACTTTCCTTGCGACTGGAGGACGGAGCGTTTCTCCCTTGCTCATCGTTCACCGACATGACCGCGCGGCTATTAAAGAAGACGCTGGCGGCCTACTTCTTCGACGACTTCTTGGAGGTCTTTGCCGACTTCTTCGGTTTCTTACCACCCTTCAACTCCCTCTGAACTACCGGGACTAGTCTCGCAAGTCGGTTCTTCGGGATGAAGTCGCGTGCGCCCTCCTTGATCGCTGCCTTTGCCAGCTCATCCGTCATCCATCCTGAGACGATTATGAACGGGGCTGTGGCGCCACACTCCTTCACTATGCTCAATGCCGACGGGGCGCATACTTGTGGCATCGCGTGGTCGCAGAGAATGATATCCCATTCGCGTCTTCCGAGCGCGTCCTTGATGCCCTCTGAAGTGTCCAGTCTCTCGAAGTCCACATCGTATCCTCCATGCCTCAGTTCGCGAACTATGAGCATCGCGTCGTCTTCCGAATCCTCTATCAGCAGCACATCTAGGTGTTCAGCCATTCATATTGCCCCCTTGTTCGACACAGGTTCGTTGATCCCCAGCCAATACCTTTCCAGCTGCTGGACGGTCGAGACGAATTGGTCGTAATTGACTGGTTTTCTGACGTAGCTATTCGCTCCTAGTGAGTAGCCCTTCAGCAGGTCCAGTTCCTCCCTAGAAGACGTAAGAATGACTACTGGTATTAACTTTGTCAGCGGATTCGACCGAATCCTCCTGAGAACCTCGAACCCGTCCATCCCGGGGAGCTTGAGATCGAGTAACACTATGGAAGGGGGCGTCCGTGGCCTGCCAGTGGTCGCGCTGTCAGAGAACAATAGTTCGGCGGCCTGCTCTCCCGTTCTGGCAACCACGATCTCGTTGGGGATGTTGTTCTTCCTGATCGCCCTGAGCGTCAGTTCCACGTCGTCCGGATTGTCTTCAACCAGTAGAATGGGTCGTTTGTCCATGGTCATCGGGCCTCTTGTCGTCGTCAGATTGGTACGCTGAATCGGTCTGCATCGCTTCTGTGAAGAAGAAAGTCGCTCCCTTGTCGATCTGCCCCTCGGCCCAGATCTTGCCTCCATGTCTGTGCACTACCCTCAGGGCCGTTGCGAGGCCTATCCCTGTACCTGGAAAATCATTAGCGGTGTGAAGCCTTTGGAAGGGTGCGAAGAGTCTCTGAGCGTTCGCCATGTCAAAGCCAGCTCCATTGTCTCTTATGCAGTAGACTGTCTCATTGTTCTTTATAGTGACGCCGAATTCGATTACAGTTTCAGGCCGCTTCTGTGTGAACTTCCAAATGACCGCTTCTCCGCGCAAATTGCGGTGTGATTCTCCGATGGCGTGGAGATCAACGTCACTGCGAGACGCAAGGTCGCAACCACCTCTCATCTTCCGCAGAGCCTATACATTGATATGAGAAAAAAGTCATGAGCTGGCAAGAGGCTGTCTGATGCGATGAACGTCATGAATGTTCCGAGCGAGAAACGGTCCGCCCTTTTACTTGCCATGATGAGTTCATTCCTGACACCGTTCATAGCGTCCTCGATCAACATCGCCCTGCCAGACATCGCCGATGAGTTCTCAATGAACGCCGTCCTCCTCAGCTGGGTCCCAACCTCATACCTACTTGCGGCTGCGGTGTTCCTGGTCCCTTTTGGAAAGCTTGCAGATATCCGGGGAAGAAAGAGGACATTCCTTCTTGGAATGTGGGTGTTCGCATTCGGGACAGTGCTCTGCGCCGTGGCTCCTTCTTCTTGGTTCTTGATCACCTCAAGGGTGGTCCAAGGGATAGGGAGTGCAATGGTCTTCGGGACATCGATCGCATTGCTGACCTCCATCTACCCATTGCAGGAGAGAGGTAAGGTCCTCGGCCTCTCCGTCTCCGTGACCTACCTTGGTCTTTCGTTGGGGCCGTTCCTGGGAGGTTTCCTGACAGGCGCCTTCGGTTGGAGGAGTATCTTCGTATTCGTACTGCCCTTCGCGGCGGCCGTCATTTTGGTGGGGTCTCTCAAGCTCAAGGGCGAGTGGGCGGACTCGAGGGGAGAGAAGTTCGACCTAACAGGCTCAGTCATGTACGCCATCTCTTTGACAGGCGTGATGCTTGGTCTGTCGATCCTCCCGAAGATGTCCGGCGTTGTCGTTGCGCTTGCTGGAGTTGCCGGCGTCGCGCTGTTTGTCGTCTGGGAGTCTCGTCAGAACCACCCCGTCCTGAACATGCAGCTCTTCAGACATAACAGGACTTTCGCGTTCTCCAATATGGCCGCCCTAATCAACTACTGCGCCACATTTGCCGTCACCTTCCTAGTGAGCCTGTACCTGCAGTATGTGAAAGGACTCTCGGTGCAGGAGGCCGGTGTCATCCTAGTGGCACAGCCAGTCATGATGGCAGCGTTCTCGCCCCTGGCGGGAAGACTCTCGGACGCGATAGAGCCACGAATAATCGCCTCAATCGGCATGGCGATATGCGCTGTCGGCCTTGTGCTTCTATCCTTCATGACTGAGGGGACCGGGATATGGACGATAGTGGCATCTCTGGCGGTCTTGGGGTTCGGATTCGCCCTGTTCTCCTCCCCCAACATGAACGCTATCATGTGCTCAGTCGAGAGAAGGTATTACGGGGTGGCATCTGCAACTGTCGGAACTATGAGGCTGGTCGGACAGGTTCTCAGCCTGGGCATAGCCACTCTGTTCATAGCACTATATGTTGGGTCGGCGGAACTCTCTCATGCTCTCGCTCCCGAGTTCCTCCAGAGCTATCGGTACGCCTTCATTCTGTTCGCGGGTATGTGCATCGTCGGTATATTCGCTTCTTTGGCTCGTGGGAATGTGCGTGGGGACCGGTCCGAAGGTCATTGAGCTCTACTGTGGTTCATTCGCGAGCATAGACTTCCATACTCGCACCTTCCGCAAATGATGACCTTGAAGTATCACAATGGACGCGGCTCGGTGTCCACCCACAAACGAGCCGTCATGAATGGGACGCTCTCGCTCAAATCAACTTCACGAGCCCGCATCTGTGCAGGTCCTTTACGAACCTTAGCGCCATCTTCATGTCCATCGGCGTGTACTCTGACGAGACTGCCTGGACGATCTCATGAAGTGATTTCTTCCCGTCCATGAAGTTGAGCAGCTCATACATCTTGTTGCCTGAGTTGTAGTCGTTATCGTCAATGTGGCGGTACCAGTCGTACTCCTTCTCGCTGAGGGTCTCCATAAGTATCTCAAGTTCGAGGGTCCCATTGAACATCCTTCTTGGAAGCAATTTCTTCGCCTCTTTGTCAGCCGCTGTCTCCTCCAGTCTCGATGGGACCTTGATTGCTGCGGCCTTGGCAACAAACTCGGCTGTTTCCGCTAGCTTCGTAAGCTCCTTCCGGCCGTGATTCATGATGTCTCTGCAGTGTCGTTCCACAACTGCGTCGAGCTCCGGGTCAGCGGCCAGTCTTCTCGCAGACCTTACAGCCTGTTGTTCGCGCCAGATTACATGCTGCAGCCTGTTGCCGCGATACTCGGCTGATCTCGCCAACCGTAAGGACTTGTTCTCGATTTTATGGTCCTGGCTGATTTTGAATAGTTGCTCTGAAGCAGCGTGTCCTTCCTCCGAGATCCTGCCCAGTCCCTTTGCCGCCGTCTTGCTCGCGAGCCTGTACGCCGTCGTCCGATCCGCATTTGCCAGCGTGAGCACGGCCATGGTGGTGATCCATCCGACTCTCTTCAGGCTATCTTCGCTCACTTTGTCTATCGTGTCCTCGCTCGTGTGGTAGAACAGGTCGGGCCACTGGGTCATGCTTATGCATGGGACCGCGACGGTCGCATCGTCGAACTCCGCGTGGTCGCTGCCGACGCTGAAGGGTGTGCTGGAGTATCGGAATGTGCTTGATGAGCCATGCTTCGTTCCCTTGTCGTATTCCGAGATCGATTGTTCTATCAGAGAGAGAACGAAATCGTTCAGGTATGAAGGTAGCGAGTCAGGCGTGCGGGTCAGAGTCAGAGTCGATCCGCACAATGCCTGGTCCTGACCTACCATGTCGAGGTTGACGCCTGCAACGAATCTGTCATGAGCGTCAATATGCCGTTCCAGGTAGGCTACTGTTCCGAGTGTCTCCGGGACCCATAGGAATCTGATCGTTCTCGATGGCTTGTTGATCTTCCCGGACTTGATGAGACGCATGATGGTCCTCGCAGTCTCCAGGAGTGTTCCACTTCCAGATGCGTTGTCGTTTGCGCTGGGCTTTGGATGGCAAAGGTGGGCGATGACGAACACTTCCTCTTTGGATTTGGAGGTCCCGGGTATTGTCGCAGTCACGACCTCCTCCCAGCCCGTGAATAGCTCGGCGTCGACATTGGCCATAAGTTTGACCTTCTTGCCACTTGAGAGAAACTTGCGGATCTGGTTTCCTTGGCGTCTGGATATCGAGAATCCGAACCTTGTCTTCTTTATCTCCTTCCCCTTGGGCCATATGCCGTTGTAGGAGTGCGCGTCCGGGAGATCTAAGGTCTCCCTGACATGTGGAAGCTCGATCGCAATCGAATCGGTGATCACGCCTGCTGCCCCTCGTTTGAACACCGCCTCCTCATGTATCCTGTCTGCTCTGCCAGTCGCAAGGACGATCTTCCCTTTCACATTCTTGCCTCTGTAGTCCTCAGATGTTGTGCCGGGACCCACATCAACGAGCCCAGCAGTCACTCCGTCCTTCGGGGTGCCGTTGCTGAAAGTGTGTAGGCTCTGAGGTGTGTCCTCATACCTTGCAAGAAGCCTGTCTTCGGGCTCTAGGATCCTCAGCTCTGCGCGTCTGACCGTCCATCCGACTGGGGAGAGATGCGTCCAGTATCGACACTTGCCATCAGCAACAAACCGTTCGATCTTCGCATCTTTGAGTCCAAGTTCTCTCGCCTCATTGCGAACATATTCCGCAGCGTCGTGGAACATTGTCGACCCTTGGATTCTGTGGAATCTCGAGATCTGTGCCACATACGATTTCGCGACGCTACCGGAGAGCTCCTCCTTGACCGCCTTGCTACAATCCATCGACAGACCTGAGATTCTCAAAGGCTACCACGCATAAGAAAGTTTCCAATTTGCGGTTCGGAAGGCACAGGCCTCCATGCACATCGATTCTCTATGCACATGTCTAGGACTTCTTTCTACTTCGCGGGCTTGATCAAGCCCTGGTTCTCGTTTCGAGGATTGTTGACTTCCTTCGAGACTTCATATGCATCCATCAAGCGGGCAGGGTAGGGCTTGAAGATGCGCTTGAGTTCGGAATCCGGCAGTGGCTCCTTCGTCAGCCAGAGCTCCTCATCTTCCTGACTTAGCATCACCGGCATACGATTGTGTATCCTGCCCATCATGGCATTCGGGGTGGTTGTGATGATTGTGAATGTCTTAAGCTGCCCTCCATCAGGAGCGTGCCAAGAATCAAACAGCCCTGCGAAGGAAAACAACGAATCATCTTTGAGGTGTACGTAGTACGGCACCTTGCCGTTGTCAGCCCTCTTCCATTCGTAGAACCCGGTCGCAGGGACGAGGCAGCGCTTTCTCTTGATTGATGTTCGGAATGCCGGTTTGATGGCGACGGACTCTGCCCTAGCATTAATCAAGCGGTTGCCAATCTTAGGGTCCTTGGCCCAGAACGGCACCAACCCCCACTTCATCATAATCATCTGGTTCGGGCTTTGGCGGATGATGATCGGGTGCTCTTGTGTAGGAGCGACATTGAATCTGGGCGTCAGTTGTGCCTGCTGATCCATAAGTTGGAATCTCGTGAAGAATCCGTATACATGAGTCAGAGTGAACCTGCCGCACATGAATCAGGTCACTCCTCCTTCTCCTCTTCGAACTTGAGCGCCGCAGAATTGATGCAGTATCTCTGTCCTGTGGGCGCCGGCCCGTCGTCGAACACATGGCCTAGGTGTCCTCCGCATTTGCTACACAACACCTCCGTCCTCTTCATGAACAGGCTCATGTCCAGCTTGAGCTCCACCTTATGCTCGTCTTTGGGCCCATTGAAGCTAGGCCATCCACAGCCAGCATCGAACTTCGTGTCCGATGTGAATAGTACATTTCCGCAGGCGGCGCACTTGTAGACTCCCCTTTTCTTGTTGTCCACATATTCGCCAGTGAAGGGTCTTTCAGTTGCCTTCTGTCTTAGGACTCTGAATTGTTCGGGCGTGAGGGTCTTCTTCCATTCCTCGTCGGTCTTCTTAACCTTGTCCATCGTTATCCAGCTAGTCAGTGTCGGACTTTAATCATTTTCCCGACCAGTGGTCCCCGGATATCGCAATATCAGTGGAGCCTAGACCGGACACATCGTGGCTGTTTCGAAATCGCTCCAGCCCTGATGTGGGATGCATGCAGTCAGTTCTCAGTCCTTACTCTTGCCGAACTCCTCGTAGCTGACGACCTCTTCCATCTTCTTTCTGCTTCGGAACTTCGGCATCTTGACCGCTGGGTCGTGCTTCTCCTTGGGATAGCCGAGAGCTAGCATCGCTACTATCTTGAACTTATCCGGGACCTTCAGAGCGCTCCTGATCCGGTCCTCGTAGAAGCTGCCGATCCAACAGGTACCCAGCCCCTCTGCGGTCGCTGCAATGACCATCTGCTGCATCGCTATGGTCACATCGACGACATGCCATTCAGGAGACGCTTCTTTGTTCCCGCACCCAGCTATGACTACAGGCGATTCTGACAGGAATTTCGCCCACTTTCCGTCAGTGAGCGCCATTCGCCTATCAGGGTCCTTCACCACGATGAAGTGCCACGGCTGTATGTTGGACGCCGATGGAGCTATCCTTCCAGTCTCAAGGATCTTCATCAGTACATCGTCCGGTACTGGCCGGTGATCGTATGCTCTGACCGATCTCCTCTTGTCGATTGCATCGAAGACTTCCAAACCCGGCACTCTCCTCAGCATACGCGGCAATGGACTAGACCGCGCTTCTGCAGATACTGTTGATGGTAATCCTCGGCCGGGTAGAACTCCTTTGCGGCAACGATCTCCGTCACGATCCGTTTCTTGGTGAATAGGCCAGTGCTCTGGAGCCTGTCTCGAGAGGCGGTTGCAGAGGTCTTCTGCTGGTCGTTGTGGTAGAAGATGGCCGATCTGTATTGCGAGCCGAAGTCAGGGCCCTGTCGATTCGGGGTGGTGGGGTCGTGTGACTCCCAGAAAACCCTGAGCAGGTCCTCATACGAAACGACTAGGGGGTCGTATTCCACCTGGATTGCCTCCGCATGGCCCGTCCTGTCCGTGCAGACATCCTCGTATGTGGGATTCTTCGTGCTCCCTCCAGTGTACCCTACTGTCGTCGATATGACTCCCTTGACCTTCCTGTAGGTCTCCTCGACTCCCCAGAAGCAGCCGGCAGCAAATGTCGCCTTCTCGGTCACGTTCACAATCTCCGCAAAGATGTAGTCTGCCAGGTCTTCATTATCATTTGACCTAACAGGTCCGCGTGGATCTGCCGCCAGCCTCGGTGAAGGCCAGAGAGCTGTCCCGGAACGCAAGTGATATCAGACTAGAACCGCCTCCAGTTTGCTCGAGGATCTGGGAGCCACATGACAGAGCCGAGACTTGCGATCGTCCGGGAGCCCGGAAAGAGCTACAAGGACTGCATCTCGTGCCATCCGCTGAGGGATACCATAGACATGACCATCGTCAGAGAGCAGCATGGATTATACAGAAGGACGCTCGTCGATCTTGGTCTGGAGGTCGTGTCGATCCCCCCTGACGACCGTCACGCCGACGCGTGCTTCGTAGAGGATAACGCGGTCATACATGGCAAGAGGGCCTTGATTTGCCGGATGGGTGAGGAGAGCAGACGTGGGGAGGAAACCGCTGTCGAGCAAGTCCTCAAGCAATATGTGAGAACGAAACGCGCGAAGGCTCCCGCCACCGTCGAGGGCGGGGATGTTATACATTTCGACAACCGCCTACTCAGCGGTGTCAGCCAGCGTACGAATCAGGATGGCGTTGATCAGATGGGTGAGTGGCTCGAGGTGAGAGTCGACACGATCGTTGATCCGGCCATCATGCATCTGAAGAGCTATGTCACATCATTGGGTGGGGATACAGTGATAGCGACTGATAGGTACTCCGGACACAGCGCCCTCAAGGGTCTTAACGCCATAATTGTCCCCAAGGGAGAGGAGTATGCGGCGGACACGCTCACAATCGGGGACACCGTAGTCATGTCCGAGGGCCACTCGCGCGCGCAAGAGGCAGTACGCAAAGCTGGGTTCAGAGTGGTCTCATTGGACATGAGTGAATTCGAGAAATGCGGTGGAGCATTGACCTGCCTATCGCTTCTGCTATAGGTAGCTCAATTCGTAGGGAGGTTGCAGCATCACGCTTCTCTGTAAAATCAGACCGCGCTCGCTCTAGTGCTTCACCCAGCCGCTGGCGTCTTCGTGATGGTAGAGTTCCATCCCACAGTTTACACAATGACTGTCCTTGGCTTGGTTATGCGCTCCGCAATGAGGGCATCTCGTAGCAACCACTTCCGGGGTTAGATTCCCAGTAGAGGTCATATAGGGTTTTCGACGCCATTATCAGTCTGTGAACCGTGAAAGGATATATGAAGCGATGGCCATGCACCTGATGGCCAGAGGTGGGGAATCGGGCTGTACATAGCCTAGTCCCTTCGATGCGGACAGGACCCGATCGGCGCTTTTGGCGAGGGAGGTCAGCGCGATGGTACAGATACTCGATGTCATGGAGAAGGCTTTGACAGGTCTGCCTTTGAGCGAGAACGATTACCAGCTCAGGAGGTTCGCCCCGAAGGTGCAGGAGAAGGTCAGGGAATTCGAGATCAGATACGACCCCGAGACCCCTGTGCCGAACGACAGCTCCCTTGCGGACGACCTGTTCGAGGCCGGCTTGGAGCTTTTAGTCGACGTGGGCGCCTACTGCATGGACAGCGGCAGAGTAATCTCGTTCACTGAATCGGAGGTTAGAACCGCTCTCAGGAACGCCCCTGACAAACTCGAGATGGGTGAGGGGAAGGACAGGAAGACCTTCATACCAAGGAAGATCGGGGACAGAACGAAACCATGGTGCCTTCTGGGCGCTGGTGGCGGTGCGGTCTCTGGTGATGAGGCGTTCACACTCCTTATGGAAGGGTATTCTGAGATACCCGAGGTAGATGCCATCACAACGCCCGCCTTGACGCGCGCGGGCGGGATGAGAATAAGGCCGAGGTCTCCACTCGAGGTCCTTGGTGCGATGAGGAGTGCAGTGCTGGGACGGGAAGCCTGCAACAGGGCAGGAAGACAAGGCATTCCGTTTATGAACACTCTGTCCACAGCGGAATCCGCCATCGCTCTTGCGGCCGCGATGCACCCCAAGTACGGCCTCAGGTCATCGGACGGCTTCATGATCGCAAGCATGGACCCGATGAAGATAGACTTTGACAGGCTGAACAAGGTCACTGTGGCGTTGTCGATGGGCGCTCCAATCGGCATGGATTTCGCCCCTCTGATGGGCGGATATTCAGGCGGACCGGAGGGGACTGCCGTGACGACCGTTGCGAGCCATATGATGGGCCTGCTTACCCTTCAGTCCAGCTACCTGATTCCATTCCCGCTCCATCTGAAGTATGTCTCGAACAGCAGCAGAGACATGCTTTGGATCATAAGCGCGATGGGCCAGGCGATCAGCAGGAACACCCACCTGCTCAGCCTGAGCTTGAACTACACTGCCGCTGGTCCGGCCACACCGATGGTGCTTCAGGAGTCATCGGCTTCCGTGATATCTGCAGTTGCATCCGGGCTATCCATCGAATCGCTCGGCGCGGCGCAGAACAAATACGAGGACAGGATGTCTCCGGTCGAGCCAAGGATCTCTGGCGAGGTAGCTCACGCAGTCGCTGGTATCAAACTGCAAGAGGCGAACGAGATCGTCAAGAGCCTTTTGAAGAAGTATGAGAAGAAGCTCCCGAATCCCCCCCTCGGAAAGACGCTCTGGGAGTGTTGGGACTCAGAGAAGCGGAGGCCCACGAAGGAGCATAGTTCGGTCGTTAGGAAGTTCAAGAAGGAGATGCTCGACCTGGGAGTGGAGCTGAGGCCAGAGGAGTAGGTCCACAGGCTAGATTCATGACGGCAGCCCGAGCGTATCCATGTCGATGTTGCCGCCCGAGATCACAACGGCCACCTTCTCTCCTTTCTTCAGCCCGATCTTCTGCTGCAACAATGCTGCCGGCCCGACTATGGCAGATCCCTCAACCACCTGGCGCTCATTCCTCAGCAGCCACAGGATCGCGCTCTTCAGTTTCCCCTCATCAGCGAGAACGATGTCGTCGAACCACTGCAGGGCCAGATCGAGGTTGAGCTGCGTGATGCCGCCTGCGAGTCCCTCACAGATCGTCGCAGGCACAGGGACATCGACTAGCTTCCCCGCTCTGAAGCATTCGTGCATTGTATGGGCAGCTGTCGACTGCGCCCCCACGATTCTGATGCCCGGATTGACGGTCTTCGCCCAGACTGCGGTCCCTGATAGGAGGCCGCCTCCCCCTACCGGACATATGATGGTCTCCACATCAGGCAGGTCTTCGAGTATCTCGTGACCGACGGTCCCATGACCCGCGAACACGTCGTAATCATCTGTTCCGGACAAGTACGGCCTGCTGGTCTTCTTGGCGAGCTCCTGACAATGAGCATACGCTTCGTCGAAGTATCTGCCGTGCAGCAGGACCTCGGCCCCGAGCGACATGCATCTTTCGACCTTGACTTTTGGAGTGTTCTCAGGGACGCAAATCGTCGCCTTGATGCCAAGATTCCGCGCCCCAAGTGCGACTCCGAGCGCCCAGTTGCCTGCCGAGGCGGTGACAACACCTCTGTTCCTCTCCTCGGGCGAGAGCAGACTCATCCTATAGAGCGCTCCGCGGGGCTTGTACGAGCCTGTCATCTGCAAGTTCTCCCACTTCAGATACACCTCGGCCCCAGTGACCTCACTAAGGGCCTTCGAGAAGGTCAGAGGTGTCCTGACTATCAGTCCTTTCAGAGCCTTCCTTGCCTTCAGAATGTCGACCGCCGTTGTGCTCATTGTATCTCAACTCGGATGGTATGGATTCGATTCCGACGCGGCTTGAAACGATACACGCTGTATTAACCTTTGAGCAGGGATTATCCAAGTCCAGAAACAGGAGGGAAGGGATTTGGGGGAATTGTTTGATGGCCGGGGGCTATTGCCGGCCATACGCTCATCTCAAGGTCCCTGCGAACACCTGCCAGGCAAGCGCGGTCTTCGC
>CAZTFD010000013.1:0-16315 GCA_964612225.1 uncultured Thermoplasmata archaeon
GAAACCCGGAAGAAGCTATTGATATGATGAAGTCGGATCATGCAGAGACTTTCGAGGCAGCTCTCAAGGGGTACAGGGAATCCGTGAAGGCCGCAAGAGAATTCGTGATTAAGAATGACCTCCTCACGATTCCTGAGAATGAGAAGCTGCTGGTCATTGAGACTCCGATGTTCATGAGGACGATGCTCCCCTTCGCGGCACAGTTCGAACCAGGGAAGTTCGATGGAAGCCGCACAGGCATGTTCATGGTCACGCCGGACAACGCGAATCCCGAGCTGCTCCGCGAGCATAGCCGCACTGGCATCGTCAACACCACCGTGCACGAGGGCTATCCAGGGCACCACATCCAGGGAATATGTGCCAATACCAATCCATCTCCGATCAGGATCCTCACAGCATCCCCGGACTTCGGTGAAGGCTGGGGTCTGTACACAGAGGACATGATGATATCGCTTGGATACAACGACAACCCTCTCGGCAGGCTCACGACCAATTGTGATCTCGTTTTCAGGATTGTCCGCCTGATTGTTGAGATCAAGCTTGCAAAGAGGGAGATGACAATTGATGAGGCCACGGAGACGCTCAAGCACGAGTGCGCCATGGAGGCACAGGCATCTTGGAAGGAAGCTAGAAGTTGTGCAATGTCCCCGACTTACTTCGCAGCGTACTTCCTCGGGAAGCTGGCACTGATGCAGCTGAGAGAGGACGTCGAGCTAGCCATGGGTCCGAAATTCTCGTTGAAGTTCTTCCACGATGCACTACTCTATGCCGGCTGTCTGCCGATGGAATTCATGCGCAGGTCCGTCGCTCTGAAGCTGAAGCAGCAATACGGGATCACGCTCGGCCCACAGAAGGAAACGCTCTATGAATACGCGATGAAGAAGGCGAGGGGCGAAGGAGCCTAGGCTTCTTTGTCGAGGATGTCGACCCACTCCGCTTCGGCCATCTCTTCCTCTTCATGCCAGGTCCCTGGCTTGAAGGCGTTGATCATGTACTCCTGAATCATCTTGTCGACGCCCTTGACTGTCTTCATGGTGCCGTTCCACTTCTCGAGCTTTCCCCTGTAGCGCTCCTCGACATCTCTGAGGAGCATTGACAGCATGTCGAAGGTGTCCTTGGGTGGCCAGCCGGAGTAGATCAATGCAAGGTACGCCGACTGCCCCTTCTCTATTACGACGCTCTTGTCGCCGATCTCGAGCTTCTTGAGACCTACCTCACCCTTCTGGAAGGAGTCGCGAACGAACTCTTGCACGGCCGTGAACATAGCGCTCACGATGTCCTTGTCAAGGGTCGTGTTCTCTTCTCTGGTAACATGTGCGACCAACCTCCCATCGTTGTGTATGAGGAACAGGTTGTCAAGCGCATATGGCCTCGGGATGCGGATGGATACAAAGTAAGCTCCCACTGCCGCCGCCAGGAGCACGAGCGGGAACGAGTATGGCCATCCTATCTTCTGAGCCATATCCTTCGCGACGCCGACCTTGAATGTCACCGTGTTGGAGAGCATATCACCATCGGTCGCTTGGAGCTGAACTGTGATGGTATCCTGATCTGAAGGAAGACTGACATACAGGTACTCGCCCACAACTGACACCGATGAGTCCTCAGGAGTCACCATCACCACTAGTTCCGAGAACGGGGTGTCCGAGTCGAATATGTAGAGGTATATCGGGACACGGAAGTTCCGGAAACCACCGGATGTCGTCATTCCAGGTATCTTCGTGATGAACGGCGCGTCGTTGACATCGGTCACGGTGATGTAGGCCCGCAGAGACGCCCATCCGCCACTGGGATCTATCGCTGTAATGTTGAGCATCTCCATCCCGGACCAGTTGGTCGCGGCGGTGAGATTCGCCACGCCGTTAGAATACAGTGTGACATGCACGTTGATTCCGCCAGAGACCAGATAAGTCAGGGAAGAGTCATCGGAGTCCGCGAAAAGATCGGACATCCTCATCGTATTATTGAGGTACGTGTCCTCCAAGAACGAGTAATACACTTGGTCTGGGTTCGGGGCAATAACCGACGGCGGCTCATTGTCCGTGACCAGGACCTGGAAAGTGCATGCCGCGAAGGCAAGCTGAGGATCGCTCACGTTCATCTCGACGAACTCCATCCGAGGAACAGATGACGCGGGTCCGGAGAAATTCAGCTCCAACCGGTGATTACCCATGAATGAGGATGTATGGGTCACACCGCTGTTGTTGAAAGAGAATGTGAGAGAATCAAGCGAATCGTCAGGATCGCTCACGTACTGGCTCAAGTAAAGGTAGAACGGGACATCGTACTTGACGTGAACTGTCCCGGGGCTCCTTACCTGCGGGGCGTCATTGACAGCCACAACGGTCACTGTCATGATGTCGGATTTCAATGCGCCGACAGGATCTGTCGCGGTGAACGCTCCTTCAGTGACTCCGGACCACTCCTCGGTGGCAGACATGTAGACAGCATGCGTGATCGGGTCGATGTCCACGGTTATGTGATGGAAGCCAGATGTGTAGATGAGGAACGCACTATCAATATCATAGAAGTAATCGTCCAGGTCGAACACGAAGAAGTCCACCATCCCCTCATAGATTGTCACAGGCGGGAGGCTGGAGTTCATATCAGGCGGGTTGTCACTCGTAACGCGTACGACAAGCCGCATCTCGGAACTGCCACTCAGAATATCGGATACGGTAAGGGTAACGATCTTGAAGTACGAGGAGTCGCCGTCCTCCTTCGGGAAAATGAACGTGGCAATCAACGCGCTGAAGAAGATGTTGCTCTGCACAGAAACCGGGGTGACGCTGAGACTGATATCCGATTTCAGATTGTCCACATCGGAAACGTAGTAGCTGTAGTTGAAAGTGTATGGCGTGTCAAACCGGACATAGAGTTCGGTCGGTGGGCCATTGACGAACACCGGCTTGTCGTTGATGGGTTTGATGCTGACGACCACGACTTGATAGGTCCTGAACCCATCTGGGTCCACAACCCATAGGTCGAACGTGTCATCGCCAAACTGGTCGGGCTGGGTATAGAACTTCATCACTGCATTCGACAGAGGGTCGTGAGACACGAAGTACAGTTCAGTGTTGACATCCTCGACCCACCAGAAGAGCGAAGAGGTTCCGTTCACGTCATTCCAAATGCCCGTGAGACTTAGCTCCCAGCCCCCGCTGTCCTCGGTCCTTATCTGCATCGGGATCTGGCCCAACGACGGACCCCAACGGCCGTTCTTGACCTCGACCTGGATGGAACCGACAATGTTGCCATCGCGGCATTCTATGATCCCCGTCTCGGGGATGAAGCCGGCAGTGAAGACCGCTGAGGCACCAGATTCATCAATGGATCCCGCTGTGGTATCCCATTGTGGATCGGCCAAGCTTACGATGTTGTCCCTGCTATCATAGCCAGTCGCCGTCATAGCCTGTGTCTCGGACTCGTTCATCACGAGCGGGGACGGAGGTGATATTTCGATCCGAGCAAGAACGCCAGCTACGACGACTATGGCCGTCGAGTTGCTAGCACCCGTAGGAGTATTCGTACAGTTGATCTGGCCTGAGCCCACCTTGTCCGCGACGAAGGCTACAGAGAGGCCGGACCCTACAATCGAGCCGAGATCAGTCGTGGCTGTCCAGAATGGAGACCACGAGGTGTTTACGTTCCCTAGGGAGTCCTTGCCCGTTGCAGCGAATTCTGTCGAGGAACCCGACTCTACCGTCTGTTCGTCGGGTGGATTGATAGTGATGTTGACGACCGGTCCGCTAGATACGGAAACCTGTTCGCTCCATCCGTAGCGAGTCCCCGCGGAGGCCTTGATCTTGATGGTCTCTTCGCCGTAGCTGTAGCTTTGGTTAATGATCGTCACTTGTCCAGAATCACCGGGCATGATGAAGAAGGACGGCATGCCCAAAGAACCATTTCCATCCGTGGTCATGTCGGTTCTGAAGTCCTCCAGTTGGACAGTCCCGACCCAGTCAATTACAATGGCGTCGGAAGAGTCCATCGCTTTGATGGTCATCGAGAACAGGGAGCCTGCAACGACCGCCGTTGGGGCGGTCACATTGAAGTGGTCGACGGATACGACCGTCAACGGCAGTGAAAGCCATGATGGGCTACCCCCGGGGTCCGAGGCAGACACATTCACGGTATACATCCCCGCGGCGAGCGGAGGAAGAGTGTGATTGAACAGCTTCCAAGCATTTGCAGGGGACGGGTCCGTCCGCACCAACCTCATCTCCTCGGCTGGAACAACATTGGTCCCATTCCCTTGGTAGAAGACGGAAGCTGTCGCGTTGGTGACATCGTATGCGCCGAAAGGGTCTGAGACGTTAGCCACGACTACAGCGCTCTCCTGGTCGGAGAAAGTGCTCCTGGAGAGATTGTTCGCGTCCTGGGTCCACGCTATGTCCATCGATATGAACTCACTTGTCCTGAGAACAACAGTGGAGTCGAGGTCGTTCGTGTCAAACATCACGAACATCCACTCGTTGAAAGCATCGCCTCTTTGAACCGATAGAACTAGCGAGTGATCCTGTGCGAGCGTGTAGGAACCTACAGCCACGGTGAGCGCGCAGAGATCGTATCCGGGATAGTTGTCACCAAGCAGAGCCACCGTGTTCCTTCCTATTTCGGACCACGCTGACTGGTCGCCAAGTTCGCCAGGCCCCATATCCCAGAATATCGCCGTTATCTGAGACCCTGACTGGTTGTATCTCGACATGGCCCAGACGTTTGCATCAAGATTGCCAGTGATGACCACATCCGAATTCACCGAAGGCCACATCACCCAGTGGTGCCATCTCTGCGGAGGGATGTTCTTCTTTATCGTGATGCCTTGGAAGCTGTCGCGATCGTAGTCCTGGCTGGACGGATTGGCAGGCCCTGTGGTGTTCATCCAATCGTAGTCACTGTCTACATAAGTGGCGCCCTCGTGCAGGTGGAAGACCTTGGTCCACGAACCCAGGGAGTCCGCTCGAACATCGAGTATCACATCGTGAGCAACTGGGATGACGGGAGATGCCATCAGGAGGAGAACAAAGAGTCCGGCAAGTAACCTCATGCTTCTGCTATACCGGGTGGTACTCTCAGCTATAAGGTTCTTGCTCACTCTGAACGACACTTCATCTCAGCCTCTGGCAGAGAACTAAATAGCCGATGCTGGGCTTATAAGCATTCTCCGCTCGTTATCAACGCTGGGAACGGTCTGGCGCACTTCTATGGCTTCATCTTCTCAGACATGGCCAACGCCAGAGCTTTGAACACGCCCTCGACGTTCTGCCCGGTCTTGGCGCTTGTCAGGAAAGCCTGAGCCTTGTACTTGGATGCCAGTTCCTGCAAGTCCTGCTCCTTAATGACTCGGTCGTTCTCCAAATCCGCCTTGTTCCCTGCGAAGACTATCGGGACATCCCCAGCGACGTCCGTCAGAGCTTTGATCCAGTACCTAAGCTCCTCGAGAGTCTCCTTGTTCGTGAGGTCGCACACAGCTATTGCGCCATGAGCCCCGAAGAAATACGCCTCCCGCAGAAGCTCTCTGAACCCCTTCTGGCCCATTATGTCCCAGACGAGCATCATTACCTTGACTGGACCCTGGGGGCCTTCGACATCAACGATCTTCTTTGTCACCTTCGTGCCGATGGTGGCGATGTACCTGTCGTCGAACACATCAAGGACGAATCTCTTGATAAGGCTCGTCTTGCCCACACCTGCATCTCCGATAAAGCAAACTTTGACTTTCATCAGGTCGTCTTCAGCCATCAATGAGCCCTCCACATGGGGGTTCGAAAGCTAGGATTGCAGGTAAATGCCAATTACAGCTTTTAAGCCTTTGGTAACCATCTGGCTCTCCCCAGATGCATTTGAACGGCGTTATTCGAGCAACCGACCAGAACCGTCGTGACGTGTGTTGCGATGTCTTTTTGTCATTGAGATGTGGTCACTGATACCTCCATGGACACGAAAGGGCTTCTAATAAGATTGAGAAGGGCGACGCGGGAGATCATCGGCGACGAACTTACTGTCGCCGTGGCGTATTCCGGAGGATTGGACAGCTCTTTGATAGCGGCAATGGCCAGGGAGTTCTCCGAAGTGAAATGCTACACCTGCGCGATCGAAGGGTCCTTCGATTCCCGCAAAGCAAGCGAGTATGCGGCCATAGATGGGGCAGATCACCTCATTATCACCCTTCCGGAGGAAGCGCTTCCAAATTGGGTTGCCAAGACTTCGAAATTGCTCGCCTCGACTGACCCTATCAGGATTGCGTATACGATTCCTACAATGTGCGTTCTCGAAGGATGTCGAGAAGGGTGCTTGCTGGCTGGCAACGGAGCTGACGAACTGTTCGGGGGATACGCGAAGTACTTGGAGGCAGAGGATCCGAACACGATGATGGCGGCAGACCTCGACAAGATGCTCCAGGAAGCCAGCCTGATGAGCGAGATTGCCACCGCCATAGGTAAGAGGATTGGTTTTCCATTCGCAGCGAAGGAAGTCGTCTCGTTCGCAATCCAGACGCCACTTCAGGATAAGGTCGACGGTCCGGAAAGGAAACTGATTCTGAGGGAGACCGCCAGACTGATGGGCCTTCCTTCGTACAATAGGCCGAAGAAGGCTGCCCAGTACAGCTCCGGGATACTGAAGGAGATGAAGCGGACTGCGCGCAAAGAGGGTCTTGGGCTGTCCGAATGGACAGCATCAGTGGCTCACGAGATGTAACGAAGGAGAAAGCCTCCAAAGCCCTTAAGAATCGACAGCAAATGTCCCCTTGATGGACTACACTGAATTCACGGACTGGATGTTCAGGCTCGAGCGGTTCGGCATAAAGCTCGGACTCGACAATGTGACAGAATTCCTTTCAAGAATCGGGAACCCTCATTCGCATTTCAAGTCAATTCATGTGACGGGGACGAACGGAAAAGGATCAGTCTGCAAGTTCACATCCGAGATTCTCCGCAACCACGGCTTCCGAGTGGGTCTGTACACATCGCCACATCTCGTGGATTTCCGAGAACGGATCATTGTAGACGGCAAGGAAATCCCAGATGAGGATGTCCTTCGCATAGGTATGCGCCTGAAGCAAGTGATCGAGGAAATGGTTCGAGAGGACAAGGAAATGCAGCTCACATTCTTCGAGTTCACGACTGGCATGGCGTTCCAGTACTTCGCCGAGAAGAAGGTGGACATCGTCGTCGCCGAGGTGGGCATGGGCGGGCGCTTGGATGCAACGAATGTGATAAGCCCGGAGGTGGCAGCAATAACCAGGATTGGCCTGGAACACACCAACTACCTGGGGACCACAATCTCTGACATCGCGAGGGAAAAGGCAGGAATCGTCAAGACCGGTGCCAACGTCGTCACGTGTGAGAGGAATCAGGAGGCGCTTTCGGTCATAGAGAACGCATGTAGCAGAAAAGGGGCCTCGCTCAAGCGGATCGGCAGGGACTTCGATATCGGCAATGTGAGACAGTCTCATATCGGCACGAAGTTCGACTACGACGGTGGACGGAGATTCATTGGATTGAGGACTCATCTATTGGGTAGTTACCAGGCGGAGAATGCCGCTTGCGCCATCGCGATAATTGAGGAGCTCACCAAGAGAGACATATTCGTGGCCGACGACGACATCAAGAAGGGGCTCCTTTCAGCCAAGTGGCCAGGTAGGCTGGACATCGTTTCGAGAGACCCACTCGTGATCCTGGACGGCAGCCACAACCCGGACGGAGTCTCGACGACGGTAAGCGTGTTGAAGAACCTGAAGATGACCCCGCTCACATATGTGCTGGGTTGCATGGACGACAAAGACATCCGAGGCATTGTGAAAGCGATCGCGCCGTCCTCAGCGAAGATAATCTGCACCCAGGCGAAATACAAGAGGGCATACAGTGCGAATGCTCTGCAGAGGGTTGTCCGTGATGAGTTCCGAGGGCCGAGCGAGACGTTTGAGAAATCGGAAATGGCTTTCGAGCGAGGCATATCGGAAATCGCAGGCAAAGGGATGTGCGTGATTGGTTCCCTTTACCTTGTAGGCGAGGCTCTTACATGGTGGCAGTCCAGCGGTAAGAGCAGAGGACGAGCCGCGCACAAGGTATAAATTACGGCTGTGTATTGGACCTGACACGATGCGGCTGTAGTGTAGCCTGGTTATCACTTGAGCTTGCCAAGTTCAAAACTCGGGTTCAAATCCCGGCAGCCGCACTCACCTCGTCTCGATTGCTTTTGCTCACTCGTCAGTCTTTCTGATCAGAACCCGACGGATGTCTCGCCTTCCTGCGGTGGGACCGAAGGAGACTCTCTTGATGGATCCTACCTCCGTCACGAGCTCAGAGCCTTCGAAGAGAGCCGGTATCTCGCCCTCCTGGAAGTAGTGCGTGACGATGCCATTCCCCCTAAGGAATGATGAATCCTCGACTTCCTCGCCCTCGCCGAACCGGATATCGCCTCTGCCAAACCCCTCAACGAAAAGGTAGCCCGAGGGTTTCAGAACACGAAGGATCTCTTTCGCCGCCCTCGACCGGTCTGCCTCCATCATGTGAGACAATGTGTGAACGCATGTTGCGGCGTCGAACTTTTCATGGTCAAACGGAAGGTATCCTATGTTGCATTCTACCAGATTTACAGGTGTCTCGATGTCGCGCTGGGACCTCAGCGACAAGAGCGCTTCTTTGGAGAAATCGCATCCGACGACATCGCATTTCTTGGACAGTATCTCAGTCGTCTTGCCGTCCCCGCAGCCGGCGTCCAAGACTATCATGCCGGTCCCGATGTGCGGCTCAAGAGGACCTATGTCTCCAGTCCCGCCGTACTGGAGCCCGTGCTTGGAGTACAGTCTCTGCCAAGCCTCCCTAGCCCTGGCCATCATCTAGCATCCATCTCCAACGCAAGACCTTGACCAAGGGTATCGTCCCCGGATGGATTAAAATACTGCTTCAAGATTAACTTGCGCGGAAACACAGCATAGGAAGCATGAGAAGGATGGAATTCAGCACAATCGTCACAAACCAGGAGATCCTTAGAGCCTTGAAGGACCTCGAATGGGATGAGCCCACTCCAGTACAGGAACAAGTCATACCGCTGGCAAGAGCCGGCAACGACCTGATGGCACAGGCGCAGACTGGTACCGGCAAGACTGGCGCATTCGCGATACCTATCATTGAGAAGCTGCACAAATCCAAGAAGATACAGTGCCTCGCCCTGACTCCCACAAGGGAGCTGGCAATTCAGGTGGCTGGGGACTTCGACGATCTGGCGAAGTATTCGGGCGTCAAATCTGTCCCAATCTATGGAGGCCAGTCGATCAATGTCCAGACTGACAAGATCCGGAGAGGGGTCGAGATCGTCGTCGGCACACCCGGCAGACTGATGGACCTGATGAGGAGGGGCGAGCTCTCATTCGAGGGAGTACGATTCCTG
The DNA here is from genome assembly GCA_964612225.1 of uncultured Thermoplasmata archaeon. Classification (GTDB taxonomy): domain Archaea; phylum Thermoplasmatota; class Thermoplasmata; order UBA10834; family UBA10834; genus COMBO-56-21. The sequence continues at coordinate 9,394 of CAZTFD010000013.1, forward strand.
GTGCTTGACGAAGCTGACAGGATGCTCGACATGGGATTCATAGACGACATTGAATGGATCCTCCAGAGCGTGCCCAAGAACAGGCAGACGATGCTCTTCTCGGCGACTCTCCCAGACACGATCAAGGACCTCGCGCAGAGGTACATGCGCAAACCCAAGGAGGTGGCCATCAGCGGAGAGTCTCTGACAGTGCCTCAGGCCGAGCAGGTCTACATCAATGTGGGCAGGAAGAACAAACTCTGGGCGCTCTGCAGGATCCTCGACATCGAGAAGCCGCAACTCGCAATGGTGTTCTGTTCGACCAAGCGCATGGTGGACATGCTCTCCGACAAGCTAAGGGCGTATGGGTACTCCGCCGACGGGATCCATGGCGATCTCACTCAAGCTGCCAGAGACAAAGTGATGTCCAAGTTCAGGTCGGGCAAGCTGAAGATCATGATAGCAACAGATGTGGCGGCCAGAGGATTGGATATCGATGATGTTACCCATGTGTTCAACTACGACATCCCAGAGAATCCCGAGGACTATGTGCACAGAATCGGGAGGACGGCAAGAGCCGGCAAGACGGGAAAGGCCATCACATTCGTCTCGAAGGAAGAGCAGCACCTGGTCAGAGCCATCGAGAGCTTCGGCAGGACGAAGTTGGCAGAAGACGAAGTTCCCAACGGCCAGGGCAGGGATACGGTCAAGAAACAGCTGGACATGGAGGAGTACGCGGACCATTTCGGCATGGTACCTTTCGTGATCAATGTCGGAAAGAAGGACGGCATCGGGATGCTTGACCTTCTCAGATTCATTGAGCGGAAGACCGGGATCATCGAGCATCTCATTGGCAGAATCGAGGTTGGTGAAGACACCAGCAGGATCGAGATCCACAAGAGCGTGGCGTTCAGGGCAATGAAGGGGCTTGAGCAGTACTCGTTCCAGAACAAGCGGGTGAGGATCGATCTGGTCAGGAACCAGCCTATGCGCTGAGAGCCTGATTGATCTGGTCTGCCCTTATGTGACCGACCACCTTGACGTTGCAGCTCTTGATGCCTTCGATGGTCAGGATATTGTCCCTGATCGCTTTTGCAAGCTCGATGCCCACAGGGCAGAACGGGCTCGTGGGCATGAAAGTGAGATCGACCGAATCCTCTCTCACGACAATGTCAGAGATCAGTCCCATGTCGTAGACGCTGACACCAGTGTGAGGATCCATGACGGCACGGAGAACCTCAACGACGACATCCTTCTTGTCCATTTCATTCTGCAAATCGTGCTCTCAGTATTATAACCTGTCGAGAAACGTCCGAGAAGCTGGACGGGGCCTATTGATACACCAGTATGGACAATCCGCCCGCTGAGATGTGCTCCAAAGCGCCCTTGTCGGATGTGATCTTCTTCTCGATTTCGAAGAACTCCGGCGCGACCACGATCGTGCGCCCATCGCCCATCTTCATCTCTATCCCGGACGAGCCGATGTCGGTGCCAGTGGACGAGGACAGCTTCTCAGCAATCTCCTTTGCGTCCTTCCTGAAAGTCGGCCCCAGCTTCGAATGGACAGGTTTGATTCGTGCAATCGATTCCTTCAGAGAGATAGCCCCCCTCGTCGCGAACTCCCGAACCTTGAGGGTCCCCTTGATGTCGTCCTCAGAGCCTGCGACGAGCTGCTCGGCTTCCGGACTGACAATCTCGACTCTGGATATCTCCGAGTTCAAGGACATCCCCTTGGAGGACTTCCAGGCTCGGACTGATGCGATGATCTCCTTGATCGATTCGCCCCTCTTTTCCGCTTTCTCATCTCGCTCGGTCGCCTCGGGCCATCCGGACACATGGATGCTGATGGACTGCTCATGCTCCTTGAACACCGTCTGATATGCGTCCTCCGCCACATGAGGTAGGAAGACGGATATCATCTTCAAGAGCCCGAGGCCGACGGTGTAGAGCGCGTATCTACAACCTTCGTCCCTGTCCGAATATGCCCTGTGCTTGACCAACTCGACATAGTGGTCCGCGAACTCGTGCCACAAGAAGTCCTGGAGCAATGCCATGGATCGGTCGAATTGGTACTCTTCGTTGTACCGTTCCACTTCGCGAACAAGCTCCCCGAATCTGCTCAGTATCCACAGATCCATTGGATGGCTGCTGACGGAGCGGCTCGGTTTCGACTTGCAGGCCGAGCCGACCAGCCGCATGACGTTCCACGTCTTAGTGGCGAGTCGAGTCCCACGCACAAGCTCCTGCTCTTTGAACGCGTGGTCCATGCCCAGCGCGCAGGTCGACGCGTAGTAACGCATGGCGTCGCCTCCGTGCTTCTCCAGAATGGGCATCGGGTCTATCACATTCCCTGCGGACGCGTGCATCGGACTCCCGTCGGGCGCCATTATGAAACCGTGGATCATCACCTCGTTCCAGGGTTTCTCCCCGATCAGCAGCATCTCCCTTAGGATCGTATAGTATGCCCATGTCCTGATGATGTCATGACTCTGCGTTCTCACAGTCATCGGATACAGTCTCTTGAACAGCTTCTCGTCTCGCTCCCAGAAAGTATTGTACAAGGGGGATATGCTGGAGTCCATCCACGTGTCGAATACGTCCGTTGAGCCCACATATCGGCCTCCGCAGGCCTCACACTTCTCCTCCTTCGGGCGGGTGATTGTCGGATCAACGTAACAGTCCTTCTCGTCGGCCAAGAGGACTCTTCCGCACTTGTCGCACTCCCAGAGGGGGATCGCGGTGGCGAAGTACCGCTGCCTGGATACGACCCAATCCCAAGCTAGCGAGTTCACCCAGTCTTTGATCCGAGTCTTCATGAACTCCGGCTTCCACACGATCCTGTCGACCATGTCGAGCACTTGGTCTTTGAATTGTACGCTCCTGATGAACCATTGTGGCACCTTCAGGAACTCTATCGGGGTATTGCATCTCCAGCAAACACCGACATTCTGGTCGAGTTCCTCCTGCTTGACGAGGAGGGCCGCGCTCTTCAAGTCCTCGATGACTGCCTTCCTCGCCTCAGAGACCGTCATCCCAGCGTACTTCCCAGACAGAGAGGTCATCTTGCCAGCCTCATCTATCCCCTTCTCGAGCTGAAGGCCGTACTTCATGATCCACTCAAGGTCGTCCTTGTCGCCGATGGAGCAAATCATCACGGTCCCCGTGCCAAAGGCGGGGTCCACTTTCGGGTCGGAGATGACCTTCACCCTCCTATCGAACAAGGGCACCCGAAGCTCCTTGCCGATGAGGGATGACTTGCTAGCGTCTGCCGGATGGACCGCGACGAGGAGACACGTGCACAGCAGTTCCGGCCTTGAGGTTGCGATCAGGACCTCATTGCCCGTATCGGATTCATGGAACTTGATGTAGTTCAGCTTGGTCTTCCTGGACTCGCGGTTCACCTCGGCGTCTGCAAGCGCGGTGCCGCAGCGCGTGCACCAGTTGATCGGGAAGTGTCCCTTGTAGACTAGGCCTTTCTTGAACATCCTGATGAAGGACACCTGGGTTAGTCTGCGATAGTATATAGCGTCCGTCTGGTAGTAGATGGACGGGTCCATGCTCTCGCCGAGGATCTCGAACTGCTTGGTCATCTCGCCAATGTACTTCTCAGCGAACTCGCTGCACATCTTGATGAATTCTTGGCGCGGGACGTCGGAAGCCTTGATCCCCTTGACCCTCTCGACGCGGACCTCTACTGGAGTGCCATTCACGTCGAAACACAACGGGAAGAAGACATTGTAGCCCCTGAGACGCTTGTATCGGGCCGCGAAATCGATGACCGTGTAGCCATATGCGTGACCCAGGTGAAGCGCCCCCGATGCGTACCTCGGAGGGTTGTCTATGCTGAAGACCTCCTTTGTGGACGAGGGATCGAACCTGTGGATATCCCACTCTTTCCACTTGGCCTGCCACTTGGGCTCGGCCTCGCGCCAATCATATTGAGCCATGACTTTCCGGACAAACCAGTCAGCATAGATAAAGCTTGTTCAGAATTGCATTCTGGACGTGTTCACTTGTATCGGTTGGCTCACCTGCCGGGTCTCCTCTTTCTGAACACATTCGCTAGAATGAGATCCTCCGCCTCCGCCGTCATTGGACCCGTCCACTGGTCGAGGTTAAAGAGCCCATCCATGAGGCATCTCACGAGGACGGTCATCTGATGTGGGCAGAAGTATCCCTTCTCTCTGAAATCGGTGCACTCGCACGAGGTCGCAACATCGTCTGTAGTCTGGTTGACGAACCTCACATTGTACACCTCGTAGCCGTCCGAGCGCCTGAGTGTGAAGACCGCGTTCACGAGGGCGTAATCGCTATCAGGGTCCGTGTCGACTATCTTCCTGCTCGCGGCCCATTTGATGGCCTTTGCCATGTTCTCCACGAAGTATATCTCTTCCTGGGCGGCGCAGAAATCCTCGATGGCCCGTTTGCCAATGTTCCTCCGAACGAACTCAATGAGTTGTTCCTTCAGCAAGTTCGAGGCACCCGATACATTCTGAGCGTCACACAGGTTCCTCAGGCTCTCGACAGTCAATCTGGACAGCCTGAACTCGATAGGCAGATCGCTAGCCATTGTCCCATCCCTTGGAGTACGATAATGAATGAAGGTCAAGTTAAATCTATTCGAGGCTAGGGAAGGAGCAGGGTATGGGATACAATTGTCACAGTGCAGTCGCCGACGGCTGGCGCTTCCTACTGAACACTAGTATGTAGTCCCTCTCGATCCTACTATCATTCCAGCGCGGGATGTCCAAGTGCCTGTTGATGACGTCGTACATGAACGTCTTCTCGAGATCGAAACCGGAGCGGTGTGCCACCGCTGCAAGTACTCTGTAGGTAGGTATCCGGACGCGACGGAATGTGTTCTCTCCGACTACCATGCAATACCTGCCGTTCCTTCTCAGGACCCTGTTTACCTCGTCGAAGCTCTTCCTCATCTCATCGAAGTACTTGTACACGACGTAGGCGCTCTTCTTGTCCTTTGACATCAGCTCAGTCAGGATACTGCCGAGCTCAGGTAGGTTGGTCCTTGGCTTCCATGAACCGTAGTCCGCGACATACGCTCTTGCGGTGCCGACGATTCTACTGTCCAGACCGGCGGTCTCATTGATCAGGCCAAGCCAGTACATCTCGAGCTTGTGCACGCTGACGTAGTGCACCGCGCTTGCATACGGAGGTGAGGTGACGGCGAGGTCGATCGAGGAGTCGTCGAGGGCTATGTCCCTCGCGTCGTTCCCGATTATGCTCACCTTTGGGGTCTTCTTGAATTTCTCGCCGACCTCCTTTGAGAGTCTCCACATATCCGCGGCGTCTATCAGCTTGTTTCTGACGGTGTTCTCGAATCTTATCAGAGCGTCGTAGGAGTTCTTCCCCTGCGCATCCAGCTTCTTCTGAAAGCTCGTGACTTCTGGGATTAGGGAGTCATTATCCGAATTTGAGACCTTTCTGATGATCGACGAGAAACAGATCTTGAAGAAGTCCTGGTGATCCCCCGACCTGGTCGACCAGATGTTCTTCTTGATCGTTGCGAGTTCCGAGAGGACCCTGGGCCTGAACCAGTGCTCCCTGTTCGGTATCTCGGGGATCCAGGCGCTGTTGTCATCACAATCATTCCTGATACTGGAAAGTAGATTCTCAGCTGATGAGACCAGACCTTTGGGGTCGACAGGAGTGATCTTCACCTTGGCGATGAGCCTTGCAAGCGGGTGGATATCGATCCCGTAGCTGTCACGGCCAGTGATGAATGATTCCAGGAGGGTCGTGCCAGAGCCCATGAACGGGTCCAAGACATCGTCACCAACGTCCGAGTACGTTTCCAGGCAGAACCGGGGGATCTGCGGTATGAACTTCGCAGGATATCTGTGGATGCCGTGTGTCGCGTAGCTTACCTGCCTTCCTATGTACTTCCTGAATTCGCCTGACAAATCGCGTGCCTGCGGGAACGCTCCTCCTTCGGAGGTGTTCTTTGGAGGAGATGAGGGCATGGTTGTTCGGTTTCTCCTCATTTCTTCTTGGTCAAGGACTCCAGAGATGTGCCAACGACGATCATTCCGACCGCCTTCGGGACATCCTCCTTCCTGATCCTTACCTGATTTGCGGTGTCTCTTTCCCTGATCGTGACGCAGCCATCAGTCTTTGTGTCGTAGTCGACGGTCACGCAGCATGGGGTGCCTACCTCATCCATACGGGCGTATCGCCTGCCTATAGATCCAGAATCGTCATAGTAGGACGGATATCCAGCCTTGGTCAAGGACTCATGTGTCTCGATCGCGATGGTGTCGAGATCATCCCTCGCCATCAGAGGGAACACCCCTACCTTGATGGGGGCGACTAGGCCTTTGAGTCTGAGCGTCACATAGTCGTCCTTGATGGCATACGAATGATCGAGCACCGCGAACAGGATCCTGTCGACTCCATACGATGGTTCGATGACGTGAGGGACTAGCTTCCTCCCCGAGACCTTCTCCTTTCTCAAGGATATCTCATAGCACGAACCGGGAACGGTCATCTTCTCTCCGCCGACCTCGACGACCACACTCTCTCTTCCTTTCACCGAGGAGACTGGAAGCTTCGTCAGTGCCTCGGCCACCTGCTTGGCCTTTCCCTTGAATGCTGGGCCGAGCGCGCCGAAGTTGGGTTTGACGACCTCCTCCTCGACCTCCTTGGGCTCATCGAACCTCTCGAATGCTGTCAGGTCGGCTCCAGAATGGTCTATGTGTGCCTGGACATCGTAGCTCCCCCTGTCGGCGATACCGACGAGCTCGGTCCAGCCGTAGCCAATGTCCGCCTCGAGGTCCCAGCAGTCTGAAGCGTAATGCGCCATCTCGGTCTTCAGATGCTGTCTGAACCTCACTCTAGCCGGATCTAGGCCGACGTCGAGGCCGAACTTGTACGTGAGCCACACGAAGTATGCGAGCGCTTGATTGGCCATGATCTTGGTCTTCAC
>CAZTFD010000014.1:0-16076 GCA_964612225.1 uncultured Thermoplasmata archaeon
AGGTTCAGGTTCACGGTTGTCGGAATGTCGATGATGAAGGTGACGACCTCTGAAGCATCCGATTCGTACGGTAGCTCACCGACATAGAACGCTTGGAGTGTGTGGATTCCGTATCCGAGGTCCGCTGCTTCCCATTGCGTCTCAAATCCTCCCAGAGTATCCGTTCGGAAAGACTGGTTCTGGTCATCGAGCAGGAAGTAGCAAGGCGCGTCATCGAGAGGTTGTTCACGGATGTCCTTCACCTGGACGTCAGCATTCAGCTGATCCTCTAGACTCAGCAGTTTGCTGCTGACGTGCAGCGATATCGTCGTAGGAACGAGCAGTATCCTGATCGTGACTGTGTCCGAATTCAAGGCTCCTGCTGGTGTCTCCGAAGTAGCCTGCAGGACATGGCTTCCGAGCCAACTAGCGTTCAACGGGATTGGATAGGAGAAGTAGAATCTTCCACCTGACGAAGTGATTGCTGAGGTGATGTTCGATCCGTCCATTTGGATCATCACAAGATGACCTACCGCGAACTCGCCATTGAAGTACAGGTAACCGCCACCGATGATCTGATCACCGAGATAGTAGTCCCCGGCCGAGAGCCACAGGAGGGAGAACGGCTGGCTCTCGTCCCACGGCACCCCCTCATGTGTGACGCGGTCGAATTCCGCCTCGATGGCGTGGAGGAGATCCCTCAGTTGCTCGATGAGCGGAATCAGGCGATTGTCCGTGAACGGCTGCTCCCCTTCGACGACGAGGCCGATTATGTCATTCGCGGAGACGAGCATGCTGTCTATCGTACTGTTCATCTGGAGGATCAGCGAATTGAACACCCTCATGGCGTCGAGCGCCCTCAATCTCTCCTCTCCGGTGAGATTCACAAGGCGGGAAGCGGAGACCACTTCGTCTCTCGCCCCGAGAAGCGTCACCTCCATGGATGAGAAGGAATCCATCTGGCCCGAGAGAGCGTTGAAGGGAGGCAGCAATATGCTGAGATTCTCGTAGCTGCCGGCTATGTCCCTGATCCTTTCCAGAATGAGTTCCGCGGGCGTCAGGAGCCCCCTCACCACGGTCAGGTTTTCCTCGACCTGGACCATGCTCTCGTTGTACATCCTTCCGAGGGCGTTCTCGGAGTATGTGATTGACGTCCTGAGCAGCGCGATGACGACATCGAGATTGGATTTGACAAGGTCGTAATTCTCATGAGGGATGTCTTCTGCCATCGAATTGAACGAAGTGATCGGGGAGAGCAGGAGCACCGCAACAGCTGCTGATGCTAGGAGCGAAACGACCCTTCTGTGGGTGGAAGATCTTCTGGTCATCTCAATCAGAAAGCATTGCATCGATTCAAAAAACCTCCTCTCCAAGTCAGCGTCGGTCCTGTCTTGCATCTGGCCGGTTTCGAATCGGACATCCCTCTACCATTCCTTCAGCGTAAGTGTGTAAACGACAGTGTCCTTGCTGTTGTCCACTTCATCGATGCATACGACCTTTCCAGTAGCCCGCGCTGCAGAAGTGAGGAGACACGCGCAGCCGACGCATCCGATTTGTCGGCATGTGTCTGGCCATTCCTTGCGGACTTTGCGACAGGCATCGAGCAGGCCGCTGTACTCGACTCGCAGCACCGTTTTTCCATCTCTTTCCTTGAAGTGGAAATCCTTAATCATTCCAAGCCCGTGCTTCAGGATCTGAAGCGTTCCCTCCGCGGCTTCCAGACCGATGTTCTGGAGACTCGCGTTCAACTCTCGCTCAATCTCGTTCACCAGATCGAGACCGAGTGGTTCCAGAAGCATGCCCGGCGTCGAACCGTCCTTTCCTGGCGACATCACCAGATCGTCAGAGAGCGCGAGGGGAGCAGATGGATTCTCTATCGGAGCTGGGATGAAGATCCGTTCCCGCGTTAGTCCATGCCTTGCCGGCAGATAGCACGCATTTCCCTTTAGCTGGAGACCCTGAGCGGTTCCGTTCGCCGTCCTTGCGGTCGAAATCATCGCCGATTGGGAGAGAAGCGTTGGCATGGAAGGCTCCGAGAGCATCGCGATCGCGAACATTCCCATGAAGACGAATCCTATTCCGCCAACAAGGTAGAGATTCCTTTGGTCCTCGTAGATGGAAACCTGGTCCTGCAGTACCGGGTCGTTTGTTGCTCCGATTTCGTCAATGTTCGATTGAGCATTGTATGTCAGAATCAGCAACAAGATACCGACTGCAAGAAGCGCCAGACCTACAAACTGTGGCGTGGACATCTTAGATGCGGTCAGGAATCTTGGCAGCTTCATCGAACCCGATCCTCAAATCATTGAACTGCAAACTACGATTTCTATGTGCCGGCCCGCCTCATCCCCTGCCCGCTGATCCTGTGGCATCACTAGTGGGTTACCGATCTCAGCCATAGGACGAACATGGGATCTATGATTTCGCCGTCGCTGATGATCCCTCTCATCTCGAGCTGCTTCTCCGTCCTCTGAACGTGCGATCTCGACCTGAGATTGTGCCGGAGAACGAACCCTTCACCGTGTGTGACTCTCGGCTCATTCGCTGCTGCTAGGAGATACTTCCTGTGCAAGGGACTCCTGATTGAATCCCAGAGGACTGAGTATACGGGTGACTGGTGTCTGAGCACGGAGATCACAGCCTCCTCTGCTTGCGTCATGGTGGGCGATGATGAAATGTGGAAGAGCTCGTGGGCGATCTTCTGAGCGTAGTAAGGATATCCGCCGCTCAGACCGACCACGAGATCGGCGATGTCCTTCGTGAGCCTGCCTTTCGCCTCCATGAATTTCATCATCAGGTGCTTCTCGAGTTGGCTCTGCTGGATCGGACCTAGTTCGAACCAATGCGCGAAATCGGAGAATGGAGCGGACCTCTCCTGGAATATTCCGAGCAGGGTTTGCTTGCTGCTCCCTGAGAACAGGTAGCTGACATTCCCATGCATCTCGAATCTGTGCCTCATCGTCTCCAGCATCATCCGGTCCTCTATCGCGGCCAGCTCCTGTGACTCGTCGAACATGACTACTAGTCTTGTCACCTTCTGGTTCGCGATTCTCTCAGGAAGGTCGAGAGCCTGAATGATATCCTCCGTGTCCGGTTTCTCATGGTTCCTTCTCTTCGGATCCATCATTGGGTATGTTCTGCACTTTTCGCAGTAGTACTCTGAGTACCTGTGGACAAACCTCAAGACGCTCCGGCATTTCGGGCAACTCATCTCATCCATTGGCGGCATCTTTGATCTGTTGGTTCGCAGCTTGACTGTCCTGCGAACAGGTGCATACTTCTTGCAGTTGTAGCAGTAGTACCTCGAGTACTTCTCAAGCCATTTCAGCGCCGAACCACATCGTGGACACATTCTGATTTGGGTCCTGGTATCCGACAATCTCAAGAGTTCGCCCAAGTCCGTGCCTCTGGGAGCTGAGAACGTTGGGAGCCTGTCCCTCAAGTTCCCTGAGGAGCCGGACTCAATGTCTTCGACGACCGCTCGTCGCAGCCTCGGATTTGCCAGGAGTTCCCACGCCTCTGGTGGGTAGTTCTGCAATCGTCCGTATGCAGCTCTCATCGTCCCTCTTGTTACAAGATTCAGCAAAGTCGCCTCGTTCGTAATCCCTGTGAGATCGATAGGGACGAAAATGAAATCCTTCGAGTACCTGCGCGCAAGCTCTGCTAGCAGAGAGGACTTCCCCATCCCGTTCGGGGAGTATATTACGGAGCTCTCGCCGAGCTTGATCGAGTTCAGCAATCTCGCGATTTCCTCGCTGCGTCCAATGAAATTGCCGTTAACTGCAATTCTGCCATACAAGAAGGGGTTCTTCGTGCTAAACACCACCTGTTTCTCCGCGTGTCAGACCGTAATGCGAGCAGCAAACTCTGAGAAGTGCGATGCATACATATACATTCTTGTATGTGCGAGGGTATACGCTCGAGTATCTCAAATTGGTTCTGGATAGATGGAGGAATTTCGAACACTTCTTCCGATGATTTTCCATCTGAAGATGTTCTCGGTGCGATCGGTGTGTTCGATTCTCAAAAGTGATAGAACTGTCTTTTTGCGCTGACTGGACGCGCACAAGGTTTTATTAACACGGCCAATGATTCGTCGCCCGCAATCCGTCTTACTGACCTAGCGAAAATCAAGGGGAGAGGATGAAGGTCGGTGAGACTAGTAGCAATATCGAATAACAAAGGGGGGCAATAGAGTGAGTAACGTCGACAGTATTGAGATGAATCGCAGTGCTCCAAAAATGAGCGGACTGCGCAATGTGAGCAGGGTGTTCTGCGCTATGGCAATCGTGTTTGTCATGGTTGCAAGTGGCTTTGCCGTGCTAAACGTTAGGGGTGAGCCGGAACCAACGGTCTGGCCATCTGAAGAAATGTACGTTCCAGGCGAGAACGTACAGATTTTCGGAAGTGGTTGGCAACCGTTCGGTCTAGTGACTATAACGATGGCTCATCCAGATTTTGAAACCAAGACCTACGTAGTGACAGCAGATGTTTATGGAAAGTTCGTATGCAGCAACTACACCGCGAGCGGGGTCACGCAATGGGATGTCCCAGTTCTGGTGACAGCGACCCAAGTTCAAGGCGATGTGACAGTCACTGCGACGACTCAGTTCCTCGATCCCGCAGTTTCTCTCGAAGGATATACTCTGAAGCCGAACCCGGGCTGGACGGCTGGAGATGTCAAAGGATACAACGAGGGCGACAGCGTTCCTTACAAGGTCAAGCTCGAGAAGAAGTCCTTCGGATCCGCAGTCACAGTGACGCTGGGTTTCGATTACCGTGATGTCAGCACGGATACATACGGCATAGACTTCCTTGTGAACGCATACCACACGGAACCGCCGGCGTCTCCGTTCAACATCTATACTACTCCTTCACTGGCACCCTTCTGGGTTGACCCAGCTGAAGGCACGATCACGAGCCAGACTCAGTTGCCGAACGACTACGATTCCGGCTCTGGAAGAGAGATACTCGTCTGGCAGTTCACTCTGGTGTTCAACGCCCCTGACGCCACAGTGAAGTGGGGAGCCCACATGGCCATATCCGATCTGGACATTCCATACTATGGCGCATCTTACTTCCCTGGATCATCCTTGCATATCAGGGTGGTCGCGCTCGATCCCCCTTCGAACCAGGGCAACAGAGATGTCCCGATAGCCCTTGGAGGGCAATTCCCGGTTTTGACGCCACCTGAAATGACTCTCGAGAAAGTCTGTGATCCGACTGTCGTTGTCCCCGGTGACACGATAACATTCACCATCACGTGGAGCAACATCGGACAGGCGGACGCTACCTGCGTCATCCTCACCGACACACTTGATTGGGTCGCTGAGATCATACCCGGGTCGTTCCTGTTCTGGACGTCCGAGAACCCGGTCAAGATGTCCCCGTCCCCCGGACCCGTACTGTCGGGCCAGTCATTCACATGGGACATCGGTTACTGGAGAGGAACCGGCGTGGACAGCGGTGACCCAGTGCTCTCTGGATACCTGGAATTCCAGGCTGTGATCGTCGATGACGCTCAGCCAGGCTGCTACTACAACAACGCCTGGATGACTTACTCCGACAACCACGGTGGATTTTTCCCTGAGCTGCACGCATGGTGCAAGTTCTGCATTCCATCGAATCCTTCGATCGACATTGAGAAGAGCGGCCCCCTCTTCGCTCATGTTGGAGACACAATAACGTACACATACACTGTGACCAACGGTCCGCTGCCATTGTCCAACGTCGACATAATCGATGATGTCGCGGGCGTTATTGCTCTCAACGAGAACTTGGCCGCTGGAGAAGTCAAGCTCTACTCGATGACATACACGATTCAGGCTGGAGATCCTGACCCGCTCGTCAACATCGTGACGATAACTGGTGATGACAACTACGGAAGGACCGTCACGGATTCCGATGAGTGGAAGATCGATATTCTGCACCCGATGATTGAAGTCGAGAAGAGAGCCTCAATGGATTGCGCGGCTGTTGGCGAAGAACTAACGTATACAATAGTTGTCAGCAACCCGTCGTGGGACACTGACCTCTTCGATGTGACCGTCAGCGACCCGATGATCGGTTTCAGCTGGGCGGGTAGCCTGCTGGCCGGTGCTTCGCACACGTTCATCGTGCCTTACACGATGAGCGATGCTTTCGGCGACCCGATGGTCAACACGGTGACTGCAAGCGGCGAGGATCTCCTCGAAATGGTCGTGACGGACACGGACACTGTATCCGTGGATGTTGTCCACCCCGCGGTCATGTTGACAAAGGTTGCGCGCGAAGGCTGTTCTGCGGTTGGCGAACTGATGACCTACACACTGACTGTAATCAACCCGATTACGGCCGATGTATGGCTCAACGGCACATTGATTGACGACTACAACGGAGCGAGCTGGTCATTCACCAACCTGAAGCCCGGCGAGACCTTTGAGCAGACGATCACGATTGCCGTGCCTGATATGGATCCGTTCGTCAACGTTGCATACGTCGATGCATGGGACCACCAGAAGCACCACGTCTATGCTAGGGCCTTGGCGAGCGTCGATGTCTACCACCCGATGATCCAGGTCACGAAGACCGCGGATGTTGGACGCTGTGCCGCTATCGGCGACACCGTCACTTACACGATCACCGTGTACAACCCGAGCGAGGACACATGGATGAACTATGATGTGACCGACGCTGCGCTCGGATGGTCTGCGAGCGGCCGACTTGCGCCTTTGGGCTCTGACGTCTACACGCTGGAGTACATCGTCACCGTCGACACCCCAGACCCGTTCGAGAACATTGTCAATGTCTGGGCATACGATGACCAGTACAACCCGGATTCCCCAGATGCATGGAGACACATCGCAACTGATTCGGATTCCTGGTGGATCGACATACTACACGCGATGATTGATGTCGAGAAGTCTGCCGATGTAGGCCACTGCGCTGCGATCGGCGATACGATCGTCTACAAGATCGTCGTGTCCAACCCGAGCTCAGACACATACATGAACTACTATGTCGAGGACCTGATGTTGGGATTCTCGGCATCTGGTTACCTTGCGCCTTTGAGCTCTGATGTGTACTATCTGTACTACTACGTGACATCTGACACGCCCGATCCTCTATTGAACGTGGCTTATGTCGCTGGCTGGGATGACCAATACAATCCACAGAGCGACGATTGGATCAACCACTGGGCAGAGGACAGGTCCGCTTGGGAGATCGACATCCTGCACGCGATGATCGATGTGACGAAGACCGCAGATGTTGGAAACTGCGCTGCGGTCGGTGACACGGTCACCTACACAATCGTTGTCTCGAACCCGAGCGACGACACCTGGATGAACTACCAGGTCTCCGATGTGAACCTCGGCTGGATGGCAAGTGGCCGCCTGGCACCGTTGGGCTCAGACACATACACACTGTTGTATCTGGTGACTCCCAACACGCCTGACCAGTTCGTCAACGAAGCCTTTGTTTGGGGATGGGATGACCAGTGGGCGACCTCTCAGGACTATTGGAACCACGAGGCCTATGACTGGGACAACTGGTGGATCGACATTCTGCACCCGATGATCGATGTGGAGAAGTACGCCGATGTCGGCCACTGCGCTGCAGTGGGTGACACGATCATCTACACAATAGTGGTCTCCAACCCGAGCTGGGACACGGCTATGAACTATGAGGTCTACGACTGGACTCTGAGCTTCTACGCCACGGGCTACCTACTTCCTGGATACTCGGACACGTACTATGTGACCTACCTGGTCACTGCTGACACGCCCGACCCGTTGATCAACGAGGTCGATGTGTGGGCATGGGATGACCAGTACAACCCGGCATCTCCTGATGCGATGAACCACTGGGCTTCCGACTGGGCGATGTGGGAGATCGACATCCTGCACGCGATGATAGATGTTGAGAAGTCCGCTGATGTCGGTAACTGCGCCGCGATAGGCGACACCGTCACCTACACCATCGTTGTCTCGAACCCGAGTGAGGACACATGGATGAACTTCCAGGTCTGGGACAATGCAGTGGGCTGGTTCGCCTCAGGGTATCTCGCTCCGCTGGGCTCTGCAACCTTCTACGTCGAGTACGTGGTAACGGCAGACACACCAGACCCGTTCATGAACGAAGTATGGGTCTGGGGATATGACGACCAATATTGGTCCTCCGAGGATTGGTGGAACCATGAGGTCTATGATTCGGATTCATGGGAGATCGATATCTTCCACGCGATGATAGATGTTGAGAAGTCTGCCGACCTGGGCAACTGTGCCGAAATCGGCGACGTGCTCACCTACACCATCGTGGTATCGAACCCGAGCCCTGACACATGGATGAACTACGATGTGTACGACGATGTCCTAGGCTGGTCCGCGAGCGGCTATCTCGCACCAGGCGCCTCGGATACTTACACGGTTACTTACACCGTCACCGCGGACACACCGGACCCGTTCATGAACGAGGTCTACGTATACGGTTACGATGACCAGTACTGGTCATCACCAGACTGGTGGAACCACTACGCCTACGATGTAGACTTCTGGGAAGTGGATATCCTCCACGCGGGAATCGATGTCTCGAAGTGGGCCGACAAGACCTGCGCTGAAGAGGGCGAGGTCGTGGTCTATGAGATAACCGTCACCAACCCGAGCGCCGACACGCCGATGGACTTCATACTGAGCGATTCGCTCTTTGGCGTGATCTGGGGCTTCGGCACGGGCATAACCGGCGACATGTTCGATGACCCCTACTGGACCCTTGGGCCCGGAGAGTCGATAACATTCGGCGGCTACTGGTGGAACGATGTCATCCCGCAGGATGGCTATGTCTACCTCGCGAAGCTAGCATACATAGTGACGGGTGAGGAGTACGGCGATCCCGATATCGCGGACGACGGCGCGGACCCGTTCACCAACATGGTCGAGGTTCATGCATGGGACTCGCAGGACCACCACAGGTGGGCCTATGACACATGGACAGTCGATGTCATGCACCCGGGAATAGAGGTCGAGAAGTCCGGTCCGGAGTACGCGAGCGTCGGCGAGACGATCACCTACTTCATCAACGTGACAAACACCGGTGATGTGACCCTGTACGATGTCTCAATCGATGACTCACTCGTTGGCATGGACCTGGCGACAATACCGGTCCTGCTGCCCGGTGAGACCGTCATGCTGAGCTACACCTATCTGGTGCCGCCCGGCAGCGCACCGTTCGACAACACAGTGACTGCAACGGGCAGGTACTGTGTCGACCGGTATGTCTCAGACGACGACACGTGGACCGTCAAGAGGTACAGTACCGTTGAGGGGTACAAGTTCGCCGACCTGAGCCTCGATGAGGACATGGACGTCGGCGAACCCGGCCTCAACAACTGGGTCATTGTCCTCGAGGGCGACACGATCGATGGCGAGCACGTATTGATCACCATACTGACCGACAGCAACGGGTACTACAGATTCCCGATGCTCAAGCCCGGCGACTACACTGTGAGCGAGATGATGCAGGACGGATGGAAGCATATCACTGCTGACTCATACTCGTTCTCACTGGGCATGGGCGAGGCGCTCAACTACGACTTCGGCAACATGCCAACCGGCAGCATATCCGGATACAAGTGGCACGACCTGGATATCGATGGCGTCTGGGATCTGAACGAGCCAGGCATCCAAGACTGGACGATCTACCTCCTAGGCGAGGATGTCAGCGGCGCGATAATCAACACATGGACATTGACGGACGCCAACGGCTACTACGTCTTCGAGGACCTATTGCCCGGCGAGTACCTGGTGCTCGAGGAGCTCAGGCTCGGCTGGTACGCGACAACCATGACTCAGGTCGTGGTGGACGTGAGCGAGCTGGTTCCGTTCGAGATAGAGGGCGTCAACTTCGGCAACGCGAAGTACGGAATGATCACGGGCTACAAGTGGGAAGACGAGTACATGAACGGCATCTGGGACGGCTACGAGCTGCCTGTTGCTGGCATCGTCATCGGCCTCGAGGGGACTCTCGCGAACGGCGAGCACTTCGGACCGATATACACGACGACGAACGGCGCTGGCTTCTACGCGTTCTACGATCTGTTGCCTGGAGAGTACACCGTCTGGGAAGTCCTGCCTGATGGCTGGGTCAACATACTGCCCTCCTCATACGATGTGACCATCGGTGAGGGCTCGTACGTTCACTGCGCGAAGTTCGCGAATGTGAGGTGCGGCTCGATCGACGGGTTCAAGTTCCTCGACTGGGACATGGACGGTCTGTTCGACGGCAACGAGATAGGCATACCCGGCTGGCAGATCACTCTGACCGGCTGGCTCAACGACGGCGACTATCCATGGGGACCAGACGGAGCGACTCACATTGAGCCGGTAACCGTCGAGACGGATGAGGACGGCTACTGGAAGTTCCCGTGCCTGCTGCCCGGCATATATACAGTCACTGAGGAGACCCGCGATCTATGGTACAACACCACAGCCGACCACAACCACATCTGGATAACCTCCGGAAGGGTAGTGTTCGATGTGAAGTTCGGCAACGTCCCGTACACCTGCATCTGGGGCCACAAGTTCAACGACAACAACGGCAACGGCATCCAGGACCCAGGCGAGACGGGAGTGCCAAACTGGCCGATCGTGGTCGTGGGCGTTCAGAACGACGGCAAGCAAGTGCTGATCGAGCTGTTGACGGATGCGGACGGCGTCTACAGGACCTGCTACCAGATCCTGCCTGGTACATACACTATCTATGAAGTGATGCTCCAGGGCTGGATGCCGATAACTCCGATGGAGGTCGTGTTCGAGGTGCCGATGAGCATGGAGCCAATGGTCTACATGTTCGATTTCGGCAACTTCAAGCTCGGCAAGATCTGGGGCTACAAGTACGAGGACATCAACGGCAACGGAGTCCTTGACGACGGCGACAGACCGATTCCAGACTGGGACATCTACATCCTGCTCCCGTGGGGCGGAGTAGGCGTCACATCGACCGATGAGAACGGCTACTACGAGTTCATCGGTCTGCCATACGGCTGGTACACGGTCTACGAGGTGCTTCCGGACGACTGGATCTGCACCGCAGCTCCTGACATGCCGGTCCTGGTGCTTTCGGACGCGAACATCGGTCTCGATCCGTTCCTGAACTACCACTACGGCAGCATATGCGGCTGGAAGTTCGAGGACCTGAACAGCAACGGTGTCTGGGACGACGGCGAGCCGCCGATCGAAGGCTGGACCATCTACATGACCAAGAACGGCGACCCAGGCCTGTTCTGGACCACGACCAACGAGGACGGGTTCTTCTGCTTCAGCAAGCTCATGCCAGACCACTACGCGATCTGGGAGGAGCGCCGCGCAGGCTGGACACCAACGACAGACACCGGATACGATGTACACATACTGTCCGGCGACTCCGTCAAGCTCAGACCGTTCGGTAACTTCGAGAACGTGTGGATCGTGCTCTTCAAGTACGATGACACATTCGGCGATGGATACTACGACCCGTATTGGGACGTGCCGATCGAGGGATGGCACATCACGGTATCCGGCCCGGGAATCCTGGGCGGATCAATGACCGTTGTCACCGATGCGTACGGATACGCCTATGTCGAGATCACGGCCGCTGGCCTGTACACCGTCACCGAGGAGGCTCGGGACGGCTGGAACCCGACGACGGCACCGGTCCAGTACGTGGATGTAATCTCTGGTCTCGCGATGCCATCGTATATCGAGTTCGGCAACTTCCAGTGCGTGGACATAACCATCTTCAAGTACGAGGATGTGGACAGCTCTGGAAGCTACGATCCTCAGATAGACAGACCGATCGAGGGCTGGACGTTCTATCTCTACGATGACTATGGATCCCAGTACCTCGAGTTGCAGACGGACGCGAACGGCGAGATCAACCTGCACTTCTGCACATACGGCGAGT
This sequence comes from uncultured Thermoplasmata archaeon, assembly GCA_964612225.1. Taxonomy (GTDB): domain Archaea; phylum Thermoplasmatota; class Thermoplasmata; order UBA10834; family UBA10834; genus COMBO-56-21. The sequence continues at coordinate 11,896 of CAZTFD010000014.1, forward strand.
GGTGGGTCTATGAGGAAGCTCGTGACGGCTGGTGCTGGGTGACCCCCGAATGGGGTTACGACGCATTCATCGTGCAGTCCGGCCTCGCGTACGACCTCTTCACCGGCCAGGCGCAGTACGTCTACGAGTTCGGGAACTTCGAGTGCGTCGAGATCAATGTGTTCAAGTATTGGGACACATGCAGCAACGGCTGGTACGACCCGCAGGCGGGAGATGTCCCGATCGAGGGCTGGGCGTTCGGTCTGTTCGACGAGAACAAGAACCTGATCGATGTCTACTACACCGACGAGAACGGCCTTATCAACATCGAGATCTGCAGAGCCGGCGTCTACTACGTGGCTGAGGAGTCGCGCGAGGGCTGGTCCTGGATTACGCCTGAGAACGGCTACTACACGGTCGTGATCGAGTCCGGTCTGGATCCGATCTGGCTCTACTTCGGCAACTACGAGCATGTGGATGTGTCGGTCTTCAAGTACGAGGACATGAACAGCAACGGTGTCTACGACAACGACGATGTCCCGATCGAGGGCTGGTACTTCGAGATGACCCGCGTGGGCGACCCGAGCACCGTATTCTCCGGATACACGGATGAGAACGGCATGCTCGTGTTCACGGTCGACCGCTCCGGAATATACCTGATCGATGAGGAGGAGCGCGCGGACTGGGTCCATGTGAACCCGTCGAGCGGCACGAGCCTGATCAACGTGATATCCGGCACCATCGTGCCCGTTCAGGAGTTCGGCAACTTCCACAAGGCACACATCACGGTCTGCAAGATCGATGATGTGAACGCCAACGGTCAGTTCGATCCTGAGCTCGACAGCAAGATAGAGGGCTGGACGTTCCAGCTCTGGATAGCTGTCGGAATGGACGATGACGACTACATCTGGGAGCTCGTCGAGACGAAGGCCACAGGCCCGGACGGATGCGCTTCGTTCGAGATCCTGAAGGCAGGCATCTACAAGGTCACCGAAGAGTACCGCGAAGGCTGGATCTGGATTAATCCATCGGACGGCGAGACCTGGGAGATGTGGGTCCACAGCGGTTCGGACATAGGCCCGATCGGCTTCTACAACTTCAAGAAGGGAACGATCTACGGCTACAAGTGGAACGACATCGACGGTGACGGCGTCTGGGACGCTGGCGAGCCCGCGCTCGAGGACTGGACCATCTGGTTCGAGGGCTGGCTGTATCCATTCGGATGGATGATGGGCAGCACGACGACCGATGATGAAGGCTACTACGAGTTCACCGGCTTGCCGCCGGGCGAGTACGTCGTCTCGGAAGTCCTTCAGAACGGATGGACCCCGACGACCCCGCAATCGGTGTGGGTCGACATCATGGGCCACTCTGAGGAGCGCGTGGACTTCGGCAACTTCCAGCTCGGATGCATAGACGGCTACAAGTACGAGGACATGAACGGCAACGGCGTCTACGACAATGGCGATGTCCCGGTCGAGGGATGGACCATCTACCTGGCCATTACGACTGGCATCGTCATGACACCCGACGGACCGATCAGTGCCATCATGCTGCTGGCCATGACCACGACCGACGCGGACGGACACTACCAGTTCTGTGGCCTCGGGCCCGGACTGTATGTCGTGAGCGAGGAGCAGAGAGATGGCTGGACCGCCACCACTGCGACATCGGAGACTGTCCAGATGACCTCGGGCGCACACATCCGCATACACGACTTCCTCAACTTCGAGTTGGGGTGGATATGCGGTTACAAGTTCGAGGACATGAACAGCAACGGTGTCTGGGACGATGACGAGCCCGCGATCGAAGGCTGGGGCATCGAGCTGATAAAGAACGGCGACCCGACGGGCAGTATGACCTGGACGAACGCGAACGGGTTCTTCTGCTTCACCGGACTCACGGCCGACAAGTACGCAATCTGGGAGGAGGACCGCGACGGATGGACCCCGACCACGCAGACAGGATACGTCCTGTACATCGTGTCCGGCACATTCGTGACGCTTCCGCCATTCGGCAACTTCGAGAACGTCTGGATACCGATCTTCAAGTACGAGGATGTCAACGGCAACGGCGAGTTCGACAACGGCGATGTCCCGATCGAGGATTGGGGCTTCACTGTGTCCGGACCAGGCTTCGACGTGCCGGTGCAGCTCTACACCGATGAGGACGGATTGACGGGCGTCTGGGTGACCGAAGCCGGCTCGTACCTGATCAAGGAAGAGGACCGGGAGGGCTGGATACATGTCAACCCGGCGAGCGGCGAGATGACCGTCGACGTGGTCTCGGGCATGGTCTATGCTCCGTTCGAGTTCGGCAACTTCGTGGCCGGCCAAGTGACCGGTTACAAGTTCTTCGACTGGAACATGAACGGCGTCCAGGACGAGGGCGAGGAAGGCCTGTCCGGCTGGGTAATATGGATCGACGGAATACTCGTCGGAGGCGGAACGGTCCACTACACGAGGATCACCGACTCGACGGGCTACTACGAGGTCCTGGGCCTGGCAGCGGGAACATACATGGTGTCCGAGCGGCTCGAGTTCGCTCCGCCAGGCTGGGTCCCGACGACCCCACCGGTGGTCCTACTCGGTGTCGAGAGCGGCGCCGCGGATGTTGTCGCCTTCGGCAATGTCGTGCAGGGCATGATCTGGGGCTACAAGTTCTACGACAAGAACATGGACGGCTTCAGGGACGACCTTGAGCCCGGACTTGGAGGCTGGCTGATCATCCTCGATGGAGTGACGGACAAGAACGCGCCTGTCCACATGACCACCACTACGGACGACGACGGCTACTACGAGTTCTCCGGCCTGTTGCCCGGCGAGTACAGCGTGACCGAGCAGCTGGAGGACGGCTGGTACGCCACCATGGATCTGCCTGTCGTGGTCGATGTGAGCGGCTCAATGGTCTACTTCGAGGTCCAGATCGACATCGGGAACATCAGGTTCGCCAAGATATGCGGCTACAAGTTCCTGGACACATACGAGGACACGTATCCGTTCTGGCCGAACGGCGCCTTCGACCTTGATGAGTACGGCCTGGGCAACTGGAAGATAACCCTGCAGGGCTACACCGAGGGCGGCGAGTACATCTCGCTGGTGCAGTACACGGACAACGAGGACAACATCGGCTGGTACTGCTTCGACAGGCTCCTGCCAGGCATGTACTGGGTGAACGAGACCCTGCTGAAGGGCTACTACGCCACGAAGCCGATAAGCAACCTCGTGATGGTCTACCCGCACCCGATGGGCCCGGTCTGCATACGCATCGACTTCGGGAACATGATCCCGTCACCAGACCCCGAGATGAACTTCGTCCTAAAGGCCGGCTGGAACCTATGGTCGGTCCCGATGAAGGTCAACGGCCTCAATGCCAAGGGCCTGCTGGACGCGGTCGGACCGAGCGGCCTGATGGTCGTGAAGCTCGACAAGACGACCGGCAAGTACGTCTCATGGGTCAGGGGCGACGAGAGCATTCCGTCCCTAGCAGCCAACAACTTCGCCATCACGCTTGGCTCTGGATACTATGTGTGGGCGAGCGCCCCGGTCAGCTTCACGCTGCTCGGAGTGTTGGCCCCGACCACCGACAGCCCGTTGGCGGCCGGCTGGAACATAGTGGGCTACAACACCCTAGAGCCGATGTATGCGAGCGAGCTGCTGTCGAAGGCCAAGGGCACTGACGCTTGGCTCATCGTGGAGTACGACTCGAGCACGGGCAAGTACGCGTCCTATGTCAAGGGCGACCCGGCGAAGTTCGACTTCCTGGTGACACCCGGCAGGGCGTACTACGTCTGGGCCAATGGCCTAGGAGTCATCGACTTCTGAGTAGAGAAGCATGCGAAACCTTTCAAGACGCGGGCTGGCTTTTGAGAGCCCGCGAAACCCCAATTTTTCATTCATGCGTATAGGCGGCATCATCGACCGGGAGCCGAAAGGCTATTGTGCCTCCCGGCGTTCTCGTGCCTCGAGATTGATAAGGAGGATGCTTGTGTTGGTCCCTACGGCAGGCTCTCGGGCGAGCAGGGTCCGGTTCGCAGCGGTCGTGACCGTTCTCCTAACGGCTTCGTTTCTGGTCGGCGCGTCATTCCTCCCGGTGAGCAAGGACGCGTCTGCAGGTATCCTTAAGATCGTCCGCGGCCACATCTACGACGAGTTCGGGAATCCGATCGGAGGCGCGAACGTGACGATCGAGGCGATCAGAGG
>CAZTFD010000015.1:0-15715 GCA_964612225.1 uncultured Thermoplasmata archaeon
CTGCCCCGTTACAGGCTATGGTGGCTACAGGACCCGACCTACGGATTCAACGACGTTCCTGAGGGGCTTTCGGATCTGGCCAGCCAGGTCTACATCACCTCATGGAGCAGCCGAGAAAAGGACGGTCAGCAGCTTGACGTCGTCGCTCCGGGAAGCTGGGTCAGAGGACCGTACCCAGGAGGTCCAGGCTACTCTCACCTACCGTGGTGGAGCCCGGGACTTGGATGGCTCGTCGGCAGGAATCCCGGCAACTTCTACTACCTGGGCGGAACTAGCATGTCCGCACCGCACGTGACTGGTGTCGCCGCCCAAATGCTCGAGAAGAACTCGGATTTGGACCAGGGACAAGTCGAGTCGATCCTGAAGGACTCAGCCCTGTACATACCGGCCGGATCCATGGACATATTCGATCTGACCCCAACGATGGATTGGTACACATACTCGTGGGAGAACAACGCCACTGGTTCGGGACTGATCCAAGCAGATGCAGCCTTGACGGCCGTATCTGCGCCCTGAGGCAATGTCCGGCGGACCTGACATACCGGAGATTGTCTCCGTCAAACCCCTTTCAATTCCTATTTTCATATCAAAGGAGATAGCAGCCGATCTCGAGAGACTTATCCTCTAGCATATCCTTGGCACAGGGTCTCCTACTGGCGGCTCGACCACCCTCTTTCCACCAGTATGAGTCTCCATCATGACGCCTCGGACATCCTTGGTTGCCTCTCCGATGATCCTCGCCTTCTTGCCTTCGGGCCTCGACCTTATCGCTTTCAGGACCGCATCCGCCTTCTCTGAAACCACGGCGATCACTACCTTGCCCTCGTTCCCGACCTCCAGCGGATCTATGCCGAGCATCTCGCACGCTGAGAGGACCGCGTCGTCGATCGGGATGTCCTCTTCCCTGACCACGATGCCGGTGTCTGACTTGTCCGCCCACTCGTTGAGCAGGTTCGCCAGTCCGCCCCTTGTGGGGTCTTTCATAGCGGTGATGCCGCCGACCTTCAGCCCAGCGGCAATGAGATGATTCAGAGGAGCAGCATCGCTCTTGACCGTCGTTTCAAAGCCGTATCCTTCCCGGAACGACAGTATCGCCACCCCGTGGTTGCCGATCGGCCCCGAGGCGATCAGCACATCCCCCTCGCTGACGCCAGAATCGTTAGGCCAGTTCCACTTGAACTTCCTGTGCGTCCTCACTTCATGGATGTTGTGGTCCAGGAACTCCGACCTCCTACCCACTCCACTAGTGTTGATGAACAGCCCATCCAGTGCTCCCTTTTCAACCACTTTCGTATCTCCCGTGACGATCTTCACATCCGCCTTCTTCGCCGTCGCGCTGATGCTCTTCATGATCTTGTGGAGCTCCTCCCCGGAAAATCCTTCTTGGATGATCATGGCGCATGAGAGCGCCAACGGGGTTGCGCCCATGACCGACAGGTCGTTCACCGTTCCTGCGACCGACAAGACCCCGATGTCCCCGCCCGGAAAGAAGAGAGGCTTAACCGTGTAAGAATCTGTGGTGAATGCGATCCCGTCTATGATCGCGGCATCGTCCAAGGCAGCTAGAGGTATCTCTCCGAAATCATGGTCTAGTTCTTTCAGAACGAACTCGCGGATGAACTCCTGCATCCGCTCTCCGCCAGCGCCCTGAACCATCGTTATCTTTGCCATCGATAACCTCGAACGAGTTGCGAACAGGATGTTCGATAATAACCTTTTGGGCTTACTGGTCGCCCCAAGCGGAGCTCCCCCCTTAGTTAGCTTCAATACGAGTCAGAGTCTTTCGGGAACGCGATGTTATCAGGGGCGATTCTGGCCGGCGGGACGAGCTCGAGGATGGGGCAGGAGAAAGGACTAGCCCTACTCCGGAACAAGCCCCTGATCAGCTATGTCGCGAAGACAATCAGCATGGTTGCGGACGAAGTCGTCGTGGCGGTCGCACCGGGCATGAGCGGCTCCTATGCCGAGGTGCTCGGAGAGGGATTTAGAGTGTACGAGGATCGCAGAGAGCGTGGAGGTCCTCTCGATGGACTCATTACTGCACTCGCGGCGGCAAAGGGAGAGTATGTGATTGTATGCCCGTGCGACACCCCCTTCCTCAGGCCCGAGCTCATGGAATCCATCACACGCTTCGCCAAAGGTCGGGACGGGGCCATCCCGATCGTCCGCGGGTACATTGAACCGCTCCACGGCGCCTTCAGGAGATCCCATTGCCTCTCAGTCTTCGAAGAGGCGGTCGAGGAGGGCTACAGGAAGGTTGCGGACGCATTCGCGATGCTCAATCTGGTCATGATTGACGAAGACATCGTGCGCGGGCTCGACATGAGTCTGGAAAGCTTCTGGAACCTGAACACCCCTGAGGACCTCGCGCAGGCAGAGTATGTGATGGCACGCCGATTCGATTGACGAGCGAGTCATTTGCTCTTCCGCTTTTCAACAATCTCCTCTATCTTGTCCTTCGCTTCATCGACACCCATATTCTCAAGGAACTTGTCACGGGTTGTGTGCAGGAGATAATGCGCGCCCACGGCCGCAACTGCTATCCCCGCCATGCCGTCGAAGAACAGATCGAACATCGTATCGTCGAGCGAGTATTGCATATGGCTGCCGGTCAACACGTCAATCGAGAACTCCATCAGTTCCCAGATGACGCCCATCGCCATGGTGAACATGGCGATGAACACTCCCAGGAACCGCCTCGGAAGGTAGATAGACTCGACGTATTGGTCTACGGACATAACCACAATGAAACCGAGCGCGGCAATCAGGGAGGAAGAGAGGGCGTGCGTCACGTGGTCCCAGCCAGGGACGTTGTCGTAGAAGCCCGAGGCGCCGCCGAAGACGTGCAGGAAGAGCGCCAAGACTATCCAGAAGTTCAGCCCGACCGGGAGGACAAGCTTCAGGTCCCTCTTGAGGATGGAAGGTATCTCTGTCATGATTAGGGAGACGACGGCTGCGGGAACCCATGTGTAATTGCCCGTCAAGATGCCGGCTAGAGCAATGGCCAGAATGCCGGCCTGCATCGCCCGTGACAGAAGCTTCAGCCTTTCCTCCAATTGGTGACCTCCCACATATGCATGAACTCGAACCGCTTCTGTCGATTCTTTGGCATTGCTCTGAGGTACAGGTAATAGACCACGCCCATGGCAATCCCTCCCACCATCGCCCAAACGAAGTACAGCATGACGTCGTAGTTGGAGCCTAGATAGTCCGTATTCCAGAACTTGTCTCCGAAGAACTCACCAACCTGCCAGAAGCCAGCGACGCCGAGCGTGAACATGAAGACGAAGAATATCGCGAACGGACGATTCATCCTGATCGATGTGAACATCTGAAGCTCCACCGTTAGAAGGAATCCAACCGTGGCCAAGGAGAACGAGAACGCAAGCGATGTCAGGTCCCGCCACCAGGTCACACTCTCGATCAACCGCTCGGAACCGGATGAGATGTGAAGCAAGATTGGGGCCGTCAGAAGCAGGGTTATCTCCCACGGGAGAGCCTTGAAAGGGTCTCTAGTGGCGACCACTGGCAGAACATACAGCGACAGAGCAGTAATGCCGAACACGACCCACAGCACGTCCATGTTGAGGGCAGTGTAGACAGTGGAGAAGAATAGGACCAGGCCAGATATCCAAGACAGCTCCGCCTCTATGAGCGCCTCGCGCGTAATTGTTGTGAACACTGATTTCGTCCTAGATCTTGCGGCCATCTTGTCCCCAGAGTCCAATTTGAGAAGACCCCCGGACTATTAACAATTACTACTGGGAAAACCTATATCGGCCGCGGGGCACCGATATTTCGAAACGCGCGCCCATTCCTGGCTTGCCGACCTCAGCGATGTCCAAACCTGTGATGCTCAGGATCTCCTTCACCATGAACAGACCGTAGCCAGAGTGTTTTCCTCTTCCCCTCTGGAAGAGCTTCTCCTTCTCCTCTGCAGAGATGCCGACACCGTCGTCCTCGTAGATTATTGTCAAGCCGCCGTCCGATTCTTCATATCGGATCCCAACCTTCGTGACCTTCTCGCCGTGCCTGACCGAATTATCCAAAAGGTTGTTGAAGACCTTCTCGAGCATGCGGTCCGCGAGGACCTCTAGCCCGTCAACCTGCACTGACTTTGAGATCCTGCCTGGGCTGTGCCCTGCGGTACCGGCCAAGAAAGCGGTCTTGACATCGATCCATTCTGGCTTCGATATCCCCATCTTCTGGTAATCGCCAGTGAACTCGAATTGCCTTTGCATGGTCTCCGCAGCATCCCACACCTTCTTGAGGTGGTCCTTCAAAGGAGGTTCCGTGGCGGTATCCAACGCGATCTGAAGCCATCCTGTCAATACCGCGAGCTGATTCAGGGCGTCGTGCCTTGTGACATGATTCAGAAGGCTCAGTTTCTTGTTGGCCACCTCCAATGCTTCCTCGTATTTCTTGCGGTCACTTAGATCAGTCACAACCCCAAGAGCGCCCGAGTAGCGACCAGTCCTGTCCTTGATTGGCGTAACCCCTACATTGGCATGAAGCGAGACTCCATCCTTTCTCACGAAGTCGATCTCATACCTGTCGGTCAGACCTCGTCTTCTATCTTCGGTCTTGCGCTTTGCCAGCTCTACGGCGTTTTCTTCAAGAAAATGGAACAGGGATTCACCGACCAGCTCGTCGACAGAATAGCCTAACATCTCAGCCATTCTTGGGTTCGTGAAACGGATGACCGACTCTGCGTCAATCATGACGATGCCTTCCTGCGCAAGTTCGACGAGTTGCCGATACTTCTCCTCGCTCTGACGCAATGCGTCCTCCACCAGTCTGCGTTCAGTAATGTCAGTGTTGAAGCCGTACCACGTTATGCTGCCATCGCTCAATTTCTCCGGAGTCGATAGGCCGAGCATCCACCTTATAGGCTTGCTGGGTATCTGTACACGATACTCACATTGCCAGATGGTCAGATTCTTGGCTGAGTCCTCAATTGATTCCACTACTCTCTCGAGATCTTCAGGCAGTATTGCTTTGGCAATTGGGGAGAAGTCCTCGCGAACGTCTTCCGGTGAACATCCGAAAATGTCCTTTATAGCCTCAGTCGTGAACGGCACACAATAGGTGCCATCAGATCTCCTTGTGAACTGATAAATCATTCCGGGCACATGTGAAGACAATTTCCTGTATTGTGAGTCACGCTCCTGCAGAGCAATCTCAGCCAGCCTGCGAGCAGTGATGTTGCGCACAACAACGAGAACATCCCCTTTCGATATTGGGGCAAACCGAGCCTCGTAGAACTGGGTCTTACGCTCAATCTCGAGAGAATAATCCCGAGCGATGATTCTTCCAGTTCTCAGAGTCTCGTCCAATGCATCTGCGAACATTCTGCCGACGTCAGGAGGCAGGACATCCTGCATTCTTCTTCCCAGGAACTTCTGAGGAGGTACGTACAGGTCCGCAATGCGCCCAGCGTTGAAATCGAGTATCGTTCCATGAGCATCGACATGAAAGTACAGGTCAGGGAACGATTCGACGATGGCCTGCAATCTTGATGTCAGTCCCTCAGATTTCTGCTGAGCCATCCTTCGTGCGGTCACGTCAATGATCAAGCCTTCGAAGCTCTCGGGTTTGCCTTCGGCATCCCTTCGCACGTAGGTATGGTCCTCGACCCAACGAACCTCTCCGGACTTAGTTACTATTCGATACTCTTCGACAAAGTCATTGACACCCTTATCAACAAGCTCCCTGAACCTCGTTCTTACGGGCTCAAGATCCTCCTTGTGGATTATGTCGTCGTATACAAGCATAGAGACAAAATCATCTCTTCGATAGCCCCATTGCGCGACATTATCGGAAATGAACGAAACCGGTCCTCCTGGCTCAGGACGCCAGATGATTTGCATTACAGGGCTTTTGTCTATTATCCCCTGGAGTTCCTTGTATCTCTGAAGTGCACCTCGAAGATCCAACTCAGCCTTCCTGCGGTGTGTTATGTCCCGGACATACTCAATAACACCAGACAGCTCGCCCGTCTTGCTGGCCCGCATGGGGAAAGTGTACACGTCGAGCCAGCCTACAACATCTCCTTTGGCGCCAATCTTCTGCAGGACTTCGTATGACTGCCTCTCGCTCTCAATAGTCTTGATGCTAGGACATACGTCGCAATGTGCCTGGCGATCGTGATAAGCATCATAACACTTCTTTCCGACCAATGGCATCTTGTGCGAATACCATTCCTCCATCGCTGGGTTGACCCGCAATATGTTGAGTTCCTTATCGAGAACACTAATGCCGTCCTGGATGCTCGAGAATACGCCCGAAAGGAATCTCTCGCCCTCGCGAGCAGCCTCGTCGGAGCGAGTGACTTTCACAGACTTCCTAATCATGTTTGCCAGTTCCGGGAATTGGATTTGAGGACTGGCACCCTTCTGGATGTAGAAATCCGCGCCGTAGTTCAAAGCCTCGACAGCCGCCTCTTCGCCTCCCTTGCCCGTGAATAGGATGAACGGGGTTTGCAGACCCTTCGCTCTGACGATCTTGAGCATCTCGATGCCGTCCATGCCAGGGAGACTGTAGTCGGCGATCACCGCATCGTAGTTCTGGGACTGCATCTTCTCAAGCGCGGACTCGGCATCTGTTGCCGTATCGACATCAAAATCCCCTTCCCTTTTCAGAAAGAAGCTGGTCAAATCGAGGAAGCTGACTTCGTCATCGACATGCAGGATTTTTATCATCCTAATCCTCTCCAGAATCCTCTAGGCCAACATAGGAAATGATGTGCAGAGTATTTAGGCAGTATGCAGCTTGAAGCGCTGAGGGGGAGATTTGAACTCCCGAGGCGCCAAAGCGCCACGAGCTCGCTGGCGTTGTCAACAATGATTCCAGGCTCGCGCCTTACCGAGCTGGGCCACCTCAGCTTTGCTACCTTCAGATGGATGTCCATATTTAAGAATAGCGAGTCAGGCCAGGGATTGTCGTCAATACTTCTTGCCGGTCCTGAGAACGGATCGTATCTCGTCAAGGATCTCCACCCTTGTGTCCCGGACGGTGGGCCTGAACCTGCGGGCGATCTCTATCTCCCCAAGGTCGATTTCTGCCTCGACAATGTCCTCTTCAAGGTCCTTGCCTCTAGCCAGCTCTTCCCCTCTCGGACCGAATAGAGCGCTACCTCCGCCGAAAACCAGACTTCCGTGAACGCCAACCATATTGCAGTAGGCGACGAAGATCGCGTTCTCGACCGCCCTGCCGGGCATGACCCTGCGGAAGGACGATCTCGATGTCGTGGGTGCAGCTGATATGTTGACCAGGATTTGGGCACCGAGGAGCGTCTCGAGTTTGGCAAGCTCTGGAAAGAACATGTCATAGCAAATCATGAGCCCGATCTTCGCATGCTTTCCCTCCGCGACGACGGCCCTCTTGCCCTCTGCGAAAAACACCTTCTCCTCGAACGGTCCGAAGGTTGGAAGGTACAGTTTGTCGTACCTGTGCAGCTGACCCGTACCAGTCGCGAGCAGGCACGAGTTGTATACCAGGCCCGGTACTTGTTCATCCATCATCGGAAGACCAAATACTATGTCCTTCTTGGTCTCCTTGGCAAGACGCACGACCGACCTGACAACCGGACCCACGACCGTCTCTGCGCGACTGAGAAGATCGTCTCTCGGCATGTACCCAGTCAGGTTGAGTTCGGGGAATATGACGATTCTGCCCTTGGTCTTCCTGACGATGTCCCTCATCCGCTTCAGGTTGCTCTCTTCCTCGTGGAGTTTGCTTGTGACCTGGGCCAATGTGACGATGAGCTTGGACATGTGAACAATGATAAGTCTTACCGCTAGATTAGTATTCCCCCTGGCCTGGTCGCACGCTCACACCATAAGCGATATATCCGGACCGTCGCATTCCAGCACGATGATTCTCCCATACCTGAAGGATGGCACAGAACAGGTCGTCGAGAAGTTCCTGGCGGAGAAGCTCAGGAAGGTAGGAGCCAAGGGCTTCGTCCTAGGAGTCAGCGGTGGAATCGATTCTGCAGTGGTCCTCAGACTGTGTGTCCGCGCTGTTGGCAAGGATAAGGTGCTCGCTCTCATGATGCCCGAGAAGGATTCCCCGAAGGAGGATCTCGGGGATGGGAAGGATCTGTGTGAGCTCGAGGGCGTAAGATACAAGATCATCGACATCACGAACCCGGTCGCGGCGTGCGTCAAGGCGATCAAGGGCAAGGTCGACAGAGGATCCCTGGCGAACATCAAGGCAAGATGCAGGATGATCATGCTCTACCACTACGCGAACACTGACCGGCGGCTCGTTGTGGGCACGAGCAACAAGAGCGAGATGTTGGTCGGCTATTTCACCAAGTACGGGGACGGCGCTGCTGACCTCGAACCCATCGGAGACCTCTACAAGACGGAGGTCAGAGAGCTGGCAGAGAGGATGGAAATCCCGGACAAGATCATTCGTAAGGCGCCATCAGCAGGCCTATGGAAGGGACAGACGGACGAAGGCGAGATGGGCACCAAATACGAGCGTCTGGATGCGATCCTCCTTGGTATAGAACTTGGCCTGTCGGATAAGGAGACCGCCACAAGATCTGGAACCACCATAAAGGAAGTCTCAAGGATAGCCCGCTTGGTCAGATCAACGTCGCACAAGCGCAAGACACCACCTGTTGTCAAACTCGGGTTCAGGACACCTGGCCTGGACTGGAGAGAGGGCGACGAAGACGTTTGACCTGGGTTCACAGATATTTCTTAGAGATGACCATCTTAGCTGCCATGAGAGGGTCGACCACCTGCGATATCCTAAGATCGGCCGCGACGCTCGCCAGCATATACGCATCCTCGAAGTCCATCCCTCGTCTGTCCATTATGAATCTGACTAGGTCGGAGGTCGCCAGCTTGGCCGCTTTGTCAAGCGTCTTTGCGGCGGCGTAGGACAACCATTCCGTGGGGGTCTCGATCATCGGCCTTCGTACCTCAATATCATCTGCCCTGGAAAGACTGAGCGTCACCTCGGCCGGGACCTCGATCCCAGTACCGCAGACCTCCCCATCTCCCATCGCTGCGTGGACATCCCCCAGAGCGAACATAGCACCGTCCACGAAGGTTGGCAGATATACCTTTGACCCTTCCCCTGCCTCCACTGTATCCATATTCCCTCCGTGATCACCAGGATAGAATGTCGGTTGCTCTCCCTTCGCGGGGGAAACGCCTAGCACGCCCACATGAGGATTGAGGTCTATCCACAGATCGTCGGAGAATCCCGCCTTGTTGCCTCTGATCCTTACTATTTTGGTTCTCGATTTCCTGACATCCTCAGCCAGGATACCGAGCTCTGGGGAGCACATGAGAACCCCGGAAGGGCCGCATTTGATCTTCTCAATGGTGATGCAGAGAGTGTCGCCTGCGGACATGCCCTCGACTCTGACGGGGCCAGTGGCTGGGTTCACCCGCTCCATAGGGACGTCCTCGAACAGCTTCTTGGACGTCTTGACGAGTCCGGAGAAACAATCGGGAGATTCGATCACGACCCTCTCTCCATTCCCAACCGAGTACGACGGCTTGTTCTTGTGCGAGAAGACTTGGATGACCTTCTTCGAACTGAGCCTTTGCATACCATCACCTGCTGGCGCGTTCAACGATGACTGAAGGCAAGTACTTTGTTGCTCCCGAATATCGAGTACCAAACCTTTATGTAAGGCCATCCTTTTTGGAGCGATACACCGTGCTCCCGTAGTGTAGTCCGGCCAATCATTCGAGCCTCTCGCGGCTGCTTCTCGCGGCAGGCCGGTGAAAGTTCGATACCCGGGTTCAAATCCCGGCGGGAGCACTTCCAAGCTCATTCTCCGCAATGGCGTAGATTCAGGCACTGGTTTATTACCAGACTACTTGATTGATGTCCTTACCTATCCGAGGTGGGGCTGAGAGGATGATCCGGGCGCTCATATTCGACTGGGGAGACACGGTGATGAAGGTGTTCCCAGAGTTCTCGGGTCCCATGGCACATTGGCCATCTGTCGAAGCAGTCCAAGGAATCGAGAGAGCGCTGTCGCTCGCACAGCCTATCTACCGGGTCGTGCTGGCGTCAAACGCGACCGACTCAGGACCTGGCCTGGTCAGAGATGCACTTGAACGAGTTGGTCTTGAGCGCTACTTCCACGAAGTGGTCACTGCGAAGGAGTTGGGAGCGTCCAAGCCTGATTTGGCCTTCTTCATGGCGATATTGCGGAAACTGACTTTTGCTCCCGAGGAGGTTGTCATGATCGGGGACAAGTTCGAGGCAGACATCTCTGGTGCCAAGAGAGCTGGCCTTTGGACAATATGGTACAACCCGGTCGGCAAGAAAGCCCCGCTGAACGGAGAACGCCAAGCGGATATGGTCATCAGAGACTATTCTGAACTAGACAACGCATTGATGGTGATCTCAAGCAGGGCCCTGAGGACCGGAGCTTGATCAAACCCGCAATTGCGCCAACCTAATCGATCGAGCGTGAGGTCGAAATGAACCTGATGGATCTGACGCCCTTGACCTTCCTGATCTTCCCCAGTATCTCTCTGAGCCTGGCGTTGGGGCCTCTGGCGATGAAGACCTCCATGCATTGTCCCTTTTCGATGTGCAGATGAAGCATCATCTGTATCTCTTCGTACCTGTGCTGTAGTACGGACAGTTCGCCCCTCGGACCAATCTCATCGTAGATCATCGTTATGACAATCTGATTCTCGCCTTCGGCGCTCTCCCATTCGACCTCATCCACGAAGGATCGCATCGATTCTCGAACAGCGTCCGAGCGAGATCTGAACCCCTTGGTGGTCAGGACCTCGTCGAAGCGTCCGAGAAGCTCCTCAGGGACGGATATGCTGACAATTGCCACCTTCTCACCAACGAATATCGAGACTTACAGTCTCCCAAGCCTCTTCAGGATTTCCTCAGGAGCAGAGACGAGCGCCGCGCGAATGTCTTCGGGTAGCATCCCGGCTCCACGGGCTACAGTGTTCGAGAAGGCCATCGAGCTCAGGTCCTCGGTGGAATGGGCATCCGTGTTGACAACGAGCTTCGCCTTCATCTCCTTCGCGAGCAATGCGACATGGCCGTTTGCCAATGAATGACCCCTGCGGCAAGTGATCTCTAGAAAGACGTCATTCTCGGCAGCAAGCTCAACATCATCAACGGAGATCATGCCGGGATGTGCCAGGATGTCCACTTCGGGGTTAGCCACAGCCTTTCCATTCGTTCCCCTCTCCACCGGCTCGACGGGTGTCTCACCATGAACAACGATTAGCTCCGCTCCCGCCTTCCGCGACTTCCTTATCGCGTCGTCAAGGTACCTGACGGGTACATGTGTCAGCTCTACGCCCGGGATCGCCTGAATGCCCCAGGCATCAGCTTTCTCGCAGTCCTTCTCAAGCGCTCTGACAACCTCCTCGATGTTGGAGAACGATGCATGGTCCGTCAAAGCAATCGCGCGATGGTCGGCGGCCGCCGCCCTTCTTATCATCTCCATCGGTAGGAGCTCGCCGTCGCTCAAGGTCGTGTGCATGTGGAAGTCGCATCTTCTGGCCCTCATCTTCTTCGTCCCTCCAGTTCCCTATAGACGTCATCCATCGTTATGCCTTCGTCAAACAGCAGGACCATCAGATGATATAGAAGGTCCCCGGCTTCGTATACAATCTCCTTCCGAGACTTGTCCTTCGCCGCGATGATGACCTCCGAGCTCTCCTCGGCGATCTTCTTCAGAAGAAGGTTTCTGTTCTTCAGTAGCTTGACCGTGTACGACGATTCGGACTCGGTCGCCTTTCGCTCCTCGAACACCTTCCACAATTGAGAGACGACGTCGCTCTGGCGGAGCGGTTCATAGTAGAAGCACGAGTAGCTCCCCGTGTGGCACGCAACTCCCGTCTGCTCGACCCTGGCCAGCATTGCGTCTCCGTCGCAGTCAGTCATGAGCTCGATGCACTTCTGGAAGTTCCCGGAGGTCTCCCCCTTCTTCCAAATCGCGTTTCTCGACCTGCTCCAGTAGTGCATGAAGCCAGTCTTCTTGGTCAGCTCAAGCGCCTGCTCGTTCATATAGGCGAGCATCAGCACGTTGTTGTTCCGAATTTCCTGTACGATCACTGGCATAAGATCTGACTTCTCGCTCATTGTCCCACACCCTTCCTGATTGAAACGCCCCTCGATTCAAGGACCCGCTTGACATCGGCAACCGTGTACTCGCCGAAGTGAAAGATCGATGCTGCAAGGGCCGCATCCGCCTCACCCTTGGTAAGGACCTCGAAGATGTGATCGATCGTGCCGCAGCCGCCGGAGGCTATGACGGGCACTTTCACTGCACGAACCACCCGCCTAGTCAGCTCGATGTCGAAGCCCATCTTCGTTCCATCGGCATCCATGCTTGTGAGGAGTATCTCGCCAGCTCCCCGCTCGCATACCTCTTTGGACCATTCCACTGCATCGATCCCAGTCGCTCTAGTGCCTGAGTAGGTGAATACCTCCCAACTGTCATTGTCAACGCGCTTGGCATCTATGGCGACCACGATGCATTGGCTGCCGAACGCCTCGGCGCATTCCGTGATCAGGGACGGTTTCTCGACTGCAGCGCTGTTCATCGACGTCTTATCCGCACCGGCCTTGAGCGTCGCCCTGACGTCTGCGAACGACCTGATGCCGCCGCCGACAGTCAACGGGATGAACAATGTCTCCGCAGTCTTCTGAACCGCCGCCCGCAGAGTCTCCGCTCCGGCGACCGAAGCGTTCACATCGAGGAACACGATCTCGTCAGCTCCCTGGTTCTGATACTCGACCGCCAGTTCTGGCGGGTCACCCACGCTCATGAGGTTCTTGAAGCACACGCCCTTGACGACGACGCCGTTCTTGACGTCCAGGCAGGGTATGATCCGCTTCGTCAAAGGCATCAGGAAATCCTCCACTTCACGCTCGATTTCGTCGACATCGTCGTCGCTGAGGATGTCATCGCATCCTTGAGAGCCAGTCCGAGCGCTTTGAAGGTGGCTTCAACTATGTGGTGCTGGTCCTTCCCTCTCAATACCACCGTGTGGACGGTCGCTCTAAGCTCCATCGCGAACGACCGCACGAAATGCTCGTACATCTGGTCTGGGACATCAAGGTGCACGAACGGTCTATCAATGAGATCGACTGTGACCTGTACAAGAGCCTCGTCCATCGGGACCGTGGCGCTTGCTATTCTCATGATGGGTCCATCGCCCAAGGCCTCCCCTACCGCCCGGCCGAGAACGATTGCCACATCCTCCACCAGGTGATGCGCGATGTCCCCATTGGCAGTGATTTCGAGGTCGACCGCCGAGTACTTTGCGAGGGTCTCCACCATGTGCCTCAGGAACTCATCCGGCATCTCGCACTTGCACCTGCCGGAGCCATCGATATTGAGCTTCAGACTGATGTTAGTCTCCTTCGTCTTTCTAGTCAGCTCTGCCTTGCGGGCACTACTCTGATTGCTCATTTGAATTCCCTCACAGCCTTCTTGAAATCTATCATGCCAGTGTAAATCGCCATTCCAACGACCGCTGAGTGCGCGCCCATCCTTTGGAGCTTGTCCAAGTCGCCCATCGTCGTGATGCCGCCAGAGACGATCACGGGCTTTGTCACTGCGCTCATCAGCGGCTTGATCGCAGCGGGATCTATCCCCTGCAGCCTGCCTTCCACCTCTACATTCGTGTAGAGGAAACCGAATATCGGCAACTCGTTCATTTCCGCGGCGACAGACAGCAGCTCCTTCCCGGAGCTCTCCTGCCAACCTTTGATCAGGACATCGTTAGAGACAGCGTCTACCGCAACAACGATGCTCTCCGGATACTCACTTGCCATCTTCTCGATGAAGGGCCTGTCCTGGATGGCCCTCGTGCCAACGATGACCCTTTCACAGCCAATGTCGAACAGCCTCTGGACCTGCGCCTCCGTCCTTATGCCTCCGCCGACCTGCACAGGGATATCGATCGCAGCGGTGACCATCTCGATAAGGGATTCATTGTTGCCGGTGCCAAGGGCCGAGTCGAGGTCGATCACATGGATCATCTCGGCACCGTCCTTCTCCCATCGTCTAGCGACTCCCATGACGTCCTCGATTCTGACTTTCTCGGTGCCTGGTTTTCCACCGACAAGCTGGACGCAGCTTCCTCCTTTGACGTCTACTGCCGGTATGACCTTCAGGCTAATCCCTCCGCCAACTTCACGAAGTTCTCGAGCAATCGCAATCCGGCGGGGCCGCTCTTCTCCGGGTGGAACTGCACGCCGCAGATCGCGCCTTGGCGAACCGCGGATGCGAACCTCTCACCGTATTCGGTCTCTGCTATCTCGACCTTTGCCTTCGGTCTGCAGATGTACGAGTTCGCAAAGTAGAACTGGGTTGCGTCCGGGATTCCACTGAAGAGCGGGTCATCCCGGGCGACTACATCATTCCAGCCCATCTGGGGTATCCGTCCGCTCTTCAGCCTCTTGACGTCTCCTTTCAATATGCAGATGCCTTCGCCCGGTGATTCCTCGCTACGCTCGAAGAGTATCTGCATGCCGAGACAGACGCCCAGCGTGGGTGTGCCTCCGTTGACGATCTTCCTCAGGTCTGGGAGTATCGGTCTTAACACACCCATCGCTGCTCCAAATGCACCAACGCCAGGGAAGACAATGCACTCGGCCGATAGCAGCAGCTTTGGATCATCCACAACCCGGACATCTGCTCCCGCCCTCTCCAATCCTTTAGAGATGCTGAACAGGTTCCCGACGCCATAGTCCACTATTGATATTCTCATTTCTGCCCTCCAGCAAGCAGGTGTTCCAGTTTCTCCAACAATCTATCGAGCATTTCCCTAGGTCCGATCGTCACTCTCACGTGATTCTCGAGCAACGGATACGCGTTGCAGTCCCTGATTGCCACTCCCTCTCCTCTGAGCGCCGAGACCAAAGCCGAGCCTGGAACAGGTGACTTGCACAAAAGGAAATTGCAGTCGGAGGGATAGACAAAGAACCCCAACGCCGTTAGCTTCGTTGCGAGGTAGGCCCGCTCTGTCTTCATTCTAGAGATCATCTCGTCAATCCATCCACGGTTGTCCAAGGCCTTCATCGCAACAGCCTCCGCGAAGGAGTTGAGTCCGAACGGGGTCCTGACCGCCCGGAGCTCGTCAATGACCTCTTTCCTGGAAATAGCATAGCCGATTCGGAGCCCGGCAATCCCGTAGGCTTTAGAGAAGGTCCTGATGTCGATGGTGTGCTCGGAATTCATGGCGTCTCGCAGCATATCCGACCCACAGAAGTCGCCATAGGCCTCATCCAGCATGACGAGCCCGTAAGACTCCTTCAGCACTCTCCGCACCGCAGACATTTCGAACAAACGAGCAGTCGGGTTGTTGGGCTGACATATCGCGACAATCTTGGCGCGCTCTTCCAAGACCGACCCCTCATCCAGTGAGAAGTCTCTCCTCAGGAGCTTCTCGGAGATCCTGGCCAAGTGCAACCTGCCGTAGAATCTGTACATGCTGAACGTCGGAGTGGGCGAACAAAGAGCGTCCCCCGGGTTGATGAAGCACTTCGCAGCGATGTCGAGTAGCTCATCCGACCCGTTCCCGACAATCACCTCGTCCAAGGACACCCCGAATTCGGATGCAATCCCCTCCCTTAGAGCGTCCGAGCTCTCGCTAGGATATGCCCATAGCCTTGAGAAATCGAACTTCTCCGCCGTTTCAATTACAGCAGGGTTCACACCGAATAGGTTCGCGTTGTCGTTCAG
>CAZTFD010000016.1:0-15707 GCA_964612225.1 uncultured Thermoplasmata archaeon
GAGATTGTATTGCCATACAGAGCCATACGGTGCTCCCGTATTCTGCATCTCCGGATCAGTCGTTGGTACCGCCCATACACCGGTCGCCAGATCGGGTGTCGGGTTCATCTGGTTGTCTATGACGCTCATCCCGTCATACACGAGGCCGTAGAAAATATAGGCCGCGTCGTTCAGCCCGACATATGGATTCAGGCTGTCGACCTTCTGCATGAATCCGATCCTGAGTTCGGTCTCCTCAACGGCTTGCACCGATGACAACACGCCCATGAGACCCGCGATAGGTACCGACAATACGGTCACGCTTAGTACAATTGCACACACAGAGAGAAACTTCAGAACTCCCTTACGCAAGTTTACTTCCCCCACACCCGGCTGTTTTCTGTCCCGCATCCCCCCGGCCCGACGAGTTGACCACCGGCCGACCCGCAAGGTCTTCAGGACCGGTTTCCGCTTGCTGGACATCCCCCATTTCTGCGGAAACTGGCAGGACTAGACACCGAATGAAGCCGAGGTATATGAACATTGCTACATTGAGCATCTGGTTGCGATTTTCTTCGAGTAACGCCCCTCGGAATGAAACATAATTTGAAAATTGAGCGCCATTTTCTTCAACAGGCAGTCATTCGCCATCATAGTATTGCTTCTCGCCTATCCGCATGGAAATGTCGCTGCATTCGGCGATGTTGTCGAATCAATATACTGTACCAACGTTCAACAAGCAACAAGTAACAACGCGGGTCTCATAACCTTGTTAAACGCAATCCTCCGAGGCGTTGTTGCACGCGCGGGATCATCAGAGCTGTTCTTTTCTTGCAGTCATGATGATGCTCAATCTTGGCTACTTAATCCCGATCGGTGAACAACTTCGCCCTATAAGGTTCGCCAACGTCCGGATAACCCGGGGTAAGCGCGGCTGCCACCAAGGTCGATCTCAAATACTCGGCGTCGATTGGTTACTCAGTCCGAGAATTGCTCACTCCATCTCCGATGATGTCATGGTAGAGCGCCCTTGGCCGCTGGAAGGACCACACAGAACTTTGCCCCGAGCTCACTCCTGCCGGGTACGCGATCCTCTACCCATATCTTCCCACCGAACTTGTCCGTCAGTGCCCTACATATCGACAGGCCCAGACCCGTGCCTGGTGTATTCGAGTCAGTCTTCAATCGCACATATTTCTGGAACAGGATTGGTTTCTTGCCATCTGCGATGCCGTTACCGCGGTCGCATATGCAGACCCTCCAAAACGACCTATTCTCCTCCACGACCTTGCCGCAGTCGAGATCGATTTCCACCTCCTCGTGGGGGTCGTATTTGACAGAGTTCGAAAGCAGGTTGAAGAACAGCTCCTCGACCAGCTTGTTCGCCAGGACGAAGGACGATTCCGGAATGTTCATCTTGACGCTTATGGCCTTTCCGGGGAACGAGTTCTCGAGCCCCGATACGATCTTCCTCAGGACGAGCGAGAGGTCGATCGGCACGAAGTCCTCTGGATTCATGATGCCGATCTTCGTCAGTTTCTTGACATTCTCGATGAGTTCGGCAGTCTGTCGAATGAGGTGGAGAGATTTCTCGAGGTAAACCCTGTGCTCCGCTGGAATCTCGCTCAAGCCAGCGATTGCCTGGATGTAGTTCAGAGTAGCGAAATTGAAATTGTTGATGTCATGGAACATGAGGTCGTTCAGGAGCTCGATCTCCTTGTTCGCCTCCTGAAGCTTGGAGACAAGGTTGGCGTTGGAGAGTGCCACGGACGCCTGTTGCGCAAACAGTTTCCCAGCCTCAAGATCAGTGTTCGTGAAGACATGGCCCTTTGGTCTGTACAGTTCCAGGACTCCAATCACGCCCTCGGGATTGACCAAGGGGATTGCCAGTAATGAGTCATGTGCAAGAGGTACGCCAGGGATATCAAATGACCGAGGGTCTGAATCGACGTCATCCATGAATTCGGCCTTCCCAGACTTTGCGACCACTCCCACTACTCCCTCGTCTACTGTCCCTGGAGATGCCATCACTTCGTCCGCGTAGCTGTTTGCTGTATAGATTGGGTAGATCATCCTCTTCGGCCAATCGACCAAGTATATCGAGAGTTCCGTGTAGGCAATGACCTCTCTCAGGTTGGACGCGATGGCCGAATATATCTGCTGTTTGTTGATGGCCTTCTGAAGCCCAACTCCGGATATCACCAAGGTTTCCTGGAGCTTGACCCTCTTCTCTAGATACGACACCAGGACCATGTTGTCCACAAGGCCCGCGATCTGGTCCGCGACCATCTGAAGAGTGTCCGCGGTCTCGAGGTTGTACTCATTCAGCTTCGAGTGATAGATGTTGAGGGAGCCGATAGACTGCCCCCTGCTCGTCAGCGACACGCAGAGCATTGACGAGTATCTGCAGACATCAACGACCTCGAGCTCGGTGTAGGTCTTCTTCCCAAGATCCTTCCCGACAATAATCGCGCTCTTGTTGAACTTGACCTCCTCGACAATGCTGCCCTCGAAGGGGACCGTGCCGAGAGAACTGGACGTATCGGGCTTCTCGGGGTCCGGCAGTATCACCTCGACATGTCTTCCGTTCTGCTCCGTGATGCCTAGCGTGATCAGGTCGAAGTTCATCAGCTTCCTGAGTTCGGAGCTCATGTGAACCAAGGCATGCCTTCTGACATCAGGGTCCGTCGCCGAGACCCTTGCGATTCTGTTCATCACGTCGATTCTGAAGGATTTGTCCCTGAGATCGTGCTCAAGGCTCTTCCGAGTGGTGATGTCTCGAAGCACTATGGCTATTCCGACTAGCTGGCCAGCCGCGTCTCTCAGCAGCGAGGCCGAGATCGAAGCGCAGACCCGGCTGCCGTCTGCCTTCTTGAGCTTGATCTCGTAGTCCTCTACCAGCCCGCCCTGATCTAGCAGGGAGACCATTGCTTTCCACTCGATGTTCCTGTCCACGAGATCCTTCGCGAGGTTAGTCGTCTTGATATCGTCTTGGCTCCGTCCCAAGATTCGAGCAAAAGCTGGGTTGGAATAGACTATGTCGCCCTCTTTTGTGCAGACTACAATCCCGTCTGAGAGTCCTGTTAGCAACTCGACTTTGTCAATCATCGGAGCCATCTGGATTCGAACTCCTAACACAGAGCCAGCTGTAATCCGGATAGCTCTGGTTCGATGCCCTCAACCACTTAGCATTATCCAATCTTAAAAGCTTTCGCTGTCCGAATCCGTGATCGACAAACAGTGTCTGTTCCTTGAGGTCAGGCGTCATGTCGTCTTCAAATGGAATCGTTGAAACGATGGACAAACCCTTTCGGGAGACATAGGTTAATGTAGAGGTCAGCAAATTAGCCGAGCGCCTCGCGCCATCGATGAAACATGGCCCGGCGGCACGGCAAGGTGGGGTAATGAGCAGCGACAAGATACTGAAAGACCTTCAGAAGGCAGTCCTGGGATATGATTCGAAAGCGGCAGTAAGTGCGGCGAAGGCGGTCATCGCGACCAAAATGGACCCCCTGATGGCTATCGAAAAGGGCCTTGTGCCGGCCATCGAAGAAGTGGGCGAGAAGTTCGAGAAGATGGAGTTGTATCTTCCAGAACTGATGCTCGCGGGCGATGCGATGAAATCCGCACTGGCGTTGTTGCTGCCACTGCTTCCAAAGGGATCGAGAGGCTCCAAAGCGACTGCGGTGATAGGCACTGTCCAGGGGGACGTTCACGAGATCGGCAAGAACATCGTCGCCAGTCTCATGCTGGCAGGTGGGTACAACGTCATCGACCTTGGCGTAGATGTGAAGACCATCGCATTCGTGGAAGAGGCCAGGAAGGCTGGAGCTAAGATCATTGGTGCATCTGCTCTAATGTCCAGCACCATCGGATCCCAGAAGGACATCGTGGACTATCTGGTCTCCTCCGGAGACAGAAGGAAGTTCGCAGTCCTCGTCGGCGGAGGCCCCACCACGAAGGAATGGGCGAAGGAGATCGGGGCAGACGGTTGCGGCATGACGGCCGTGGAAGCCGTGAAGCTCGCCGACAAGTTCGTCAAGGGCAGGTGAGCGCGTGGTTCAGATCCTAGATGTCATGGAGAAGGCCCTCAACGGCAAGCCAATGAGCGAGACCGATTACCAGCTGAGGGTTTTCGCGCCCAAAGTTCAGGAGAAGGTTAGGGAGCACAAGATCAAGTTCGATCCGAACACCCCCATCCCGAACGACGGCTCGATTGCCGACGATATCTTCGAGGCCGGAATGGAGCTGCTGATCGATGTCGGCGCATACTGCACGACCAGCGGTCGAGTCATTTCGTATACAGAGGCGGAGATCAAGAACGCCCTGAGGACCGCCCCGTCTAAGGTGCATTTCGGCGAGGGGAAGGACAGAAAGGCCCTCGTCAACAGGAAGGTCGGGGACAAGACGCCTCCATGGTGCCTACTAGGTGCCGGCGGAGGCGCATGCTCAAGCGACAGATCCTTCCTTACGCTGGTTGAAGGCTACGCTGAGATACCGGAGACCAATGGCATTACCACCCCTGCAATAACGCGCGTCGGCGGGATGAGGGTCAGGCCGGCCTCACCGCTGGAAATCCTTGCAGCCCAGAGGAATGCGGTGCTCGCCAGGGAAGCATGCAACAGGGCCGGACGCCAGGGAATACCCATAATGAACTCGCTCGCGACTGCTGAGTCGGATATCGCACTGGCAGCGGCCATGCACCCGAAGTTCGGGATGCGTCCATCCGACGGCTACATGATCTGTTGCATGGACCCGATGAAGGTCGATTTCGCAAGACTGAACAAGGTCGCAGTTGCCTTGTCGCTGGGTGGTCCCATCGGCATGTGTTTCGGACCACTCCTGGGAGGATACTCCGGTGGGCCAGAAGGGACTGCCGTGTCGAACGTCGCGCATCACATGATGGGAATCCTGACCTATCAATCGTCCTGGCTGCTTCCGTTCACGATCCATCTGAAGTACGTTGCCAGCAGCTCCAGGGATATGCTGTGGGTCATCAGCACCATGGGCCAGGCGATATCAAGGAACACTCATCTCTTGAGTCTCAATCTGAACTACACGACTGCAGGACCCTGCACTCCCATGTGCCTGTTCGAGACGTCGGCGTCCGTGACCGCAGCTGTCACGGCTGGACTCTCGATAGAATCGCTCGGCGTGGCGACGAACAAGCACGAGGACAGGACGACACCTGTGGAGCCGAGGATCTCCGCGGAAGTGGGCCATGCAGTGGCCGGCATGAAGTTGACGGATGCCAATGAACTTGTGGTGAAGCTCCTCGGGAAGTACGAATCGAAGCTGAAAGAGCCGCCGCTGGGGAAGAGCCTGTACGAATGCTGGGATACTGAGACCCGCAGACCGAGCAAGGAGTACAAGGGCGTAATCAAAGCGTACAAGAGGAGCATGGCCGACATGGGGCTCGAGCTCAGACCAGAGGCTTAGGCGCGACCCAGTCCACCCTGCGTCCATTCCCTCTCGTCCCCGGAAGCAAACGATATCAGAGAGGTCGCCCATTCAGGTCACGCACACAATGACGCAACAGATGCACAAGATGTTTCTGACCACGTGCGACATCGGAGAAGCAAGATCGGTTAATGCTATCGAGTGCGGAGCTTGCCCGCACGGGAGCGTGATCGATGGCAAGTCGCGCGTCATCTGTGACGGCATCACGAAGTTCTTCGTGGCCCCCTGCTACTATGAGATGCGGTCAGCAGCCACCATCTACGACTGCTCGAAGTGCGAGTTCGGAGAAGTGGGCCAGGATAGGATCAGAGTCTTCTGCTCGCGTATGTGACGATTCCTCCCGGCCGGTTCGTGCGGCTCCTTCCTGTCATCCCGGCGAAGCCTGGACAACAGTATTATATAAACAAACCCGACATATGCTTTACTCGGATGGGATGCAGTGGTGACTTCAGCTGGTAGCTCAGCTTATGTCATAGGTTGTGAGCCCAAGCCCGGCAACGTCTACCTTGTCGAGGAGAGGCGACCCAAGGTAAGCTTTGAGCTTTTCGACCAGCAGCTGTCCGCAGGATACAACGGGATGATAGTCACTCGCGATTTCCCGAAGAAGCTCCTGTCCGAGCAAGAAATCGGCGATTGCAGGATGCTCTGGCTTACAAACCTTGTAGGCGATGGAAGGATCAATCCGACGGCGATTGGCATCCTCATGAGCCAGGTTAGGACATTCATCGAGAGCTCAAGGAACACAGTCGTGGTTCTAGATGGCCTTGACTACCTGATCACTCTGAACACTTACGACCGCATGCTCCAGTTCATGCACCAGTTGAGGGACACAGTCGTGACCAACGACTGCATCCTCATTGTCCCGATGGACCCGAGGACCGTCGGCCAGAGGGAGCTTGCACTGCTGGAGAGATGCATGGAGCCGATCGTGCCTCGCGCAGAGGGAGAAGCCCAGGATGAGTCCGTCATCAGCTCGGGCGAGGCCGGCGTTCTGAGGCTCTTGGACGCGCACCCAAGATAGGGTACACAATTTATCCATCATGGCCTAACTCTTCGATTAAAGGCTCCTTTTATCGTTCAATCATTCAAGAGGTTCTCAAACCAGCCCATCATGTCTCTGACATCGGAGAAGACCTCAACGCTCCCCGCGTCCCTGAGGGCTTCCTCGGGGACGTCCCCTGTCCGAACCGCAAGGAATGGGACTCCCGCGTTCGCAGCGCATTGGGCGTCAATCGGATGGTCTCCAACGAAGACCGTCTCCTCCTTCGGCACGCCCAATTTCCTCACGAGGTTGAGGTACGAATCTGGGTTGGGTTTCGCCTTCGTCTTCGAGTTCCTGCATTCGACCTGGTCCACGAGCGCTTCCATACCGGTGATCCTCATCGCTGTCAGCGCGTACTCCTCGCACCCCCTCGTCAGGATACCGATCCTTACTCCCTTCGTTCTCAGATACCCCAAAAGCTCGATTGCCCCTTTGATTGCTGTGGTCTCCGAAACCCTCTCTAGCTCGACCCCGTCCATGATCCTATCCAGTTCACCAAGCATGGCCCTCATCTTGATCTCGTCCGCGCCCAGGTTTCGCATCCTGTCCTCGAATCGGGCGACAATGCTTACAATGGTCTCATCTGGGCGATACAATGAACTGTCGTCGCCGAATTGCCCTATCCTCTGGATGACCAGCCTCTTGAATTTCGCGAAGTCCACGGTCGATTCGACTAGGGTATCGTCGAGGTCGAAAATGACGGCCCGAATCATCTTTGGCAGGCTCATGGGAACTCTATGCATTGGACCAACTGACTTGCGCGTCCAGTAATCCCGTTTCCTCATTTAATGCTTGTACCTTGAGGACACCAGCTAGCTAGTTGTTATCACGGTTGATTTCAAGGTCAACACCTATATGAAGGGTCGAGGGCGTTCACAGATTCGAGAGATTGAGAGAGGGAAAGAAGTTTTTCCTTCTGGACCGAGGATCAGCAACTCTCCTCCCCCCCTTTCCCCCCAACTGACCGGGTCCCTGCTCTCTTTCAATCTCCCTTTTCCTTCACTCGACTGCCTGCGCATCGAGAGTCTACTTGAGAGCATGTCTGGGGAAATGGCACGGTTCGGATCGACCTACTTCAGTTCCTTCTCGCTCTTCCTTACGATGATCTGGAGTTCCTTTGTCACATCGGTCTCCAGGGGAACCGACTTTGCGTTCCTCAGTAGTTCCTTCGCCTTTGCATTCGCTCTTCTGACGGGGTCGATCGAGCCCTGCTTCACCCAGTCCTCGTAGGTTCCGTATTGGAACACCACGGGGGACCATGCGTCCCTCAGGTGTTTGAGCGTGTGTCTCTTTGCCAGGAAAGTCCCTCCGATGCCCACTTCTCTGATCAAATCTCCAGCGATGGTGTCGTCGTTCACTTCGATGCCTTTTGCGATGTGCAGGATCTCAGTGACGACATCGTAATCGAGCATGAGTTGTTCGAACGACAGCACCGTCGATCCGTCGAGCAGGCCGAAACCGTTCACCATGTCCGCACCAGCATTGACTGCTAGCAGGGTCCCGAGACAGTGCTCTGTGGCGGCTTGACTCCCTGGTACAAGCGCATTTGTCCCGAAGGTCCCTGCCTGTGCAGGGAGCCGGTAGTACTTCGCCAGGTCCACAATCGAGGCGCACAATAGCGCGGCCTCGGGGGATCCAGACACATATGCTCCAGTCCTAGGCTCCATCATGGACAGCACGGACCCGTAGATCGCCTTCGCGCCCTTCCTAGCGCACTGTGTGAGCGTCAGTATTGCCAGGATCTCCGCGTTGCTGACTACTAGTGTCCCAGCCATGGTGACGGGTCCTGACACGCCCGCCTCTACCATGCTCATCATCATGACTGGGACTCCAGCCCTCGCGAACTCTATCGTCGCTTCGCTGCCTCCCCCGTCAAGGTTCAATGGAGGAACTGCACATATGATCGCAGCGAGGTTCGGCTTCTGGAGCAGCTTGTCCCTACCGCCTGCCACAGCTGCGGCCATGTCAATCTGGAACCTCGCCTCCGCTCCTGTTGTCGTTGACTCTGACATTACGAACTTGTCGGTATTGGAGTAGGCTGCTTGGATTTGGTGCAATACGTGAGCATGCAACGGAACGTCCTGGGGCGCTACTGAAGGTGTGAAATAACCAACTCCTGGCAGGGTGTTCGCCAGGCGCGCACAGTCGACTATGTCCTGCTTCCTGGAGGGTCTCCTATTGCCTGAATCGATATCGATAGTCTGCACACCACACCCGTCGAAAGTGAAG
Organism: uncultured Thermoplasmata archaeon; assembly: GCA_964612225.1. GTDB lineage: Archaea > Thermoplasmatota > Thermoplasmata > UBA10834 > UBA10834 > COMBO-56-21. The sequence goes on from CAZTFD010000016.1 coordinate 8,711, forward strand.
TAGAGATGCGAGTTGTCGAGTTCGACGTCGAATTCGGGGTTGCGCGCGCCGAGCTTGTATTCCTTCGGCGTGCTCCTGATGGACTTCTCGACGAGGTCACGTGGTATCCTGGCGATATGCTTCCCATGATCCACATCTGCCCCATGCTGCTCCAGGAGATCGAGGGCGAGGTCATTGTATATTCTGATCCCCACTTTCGCAAGAACGTCGAGCGATTCGTCATGGATGCGGCGAAAGGCGTCTCTGTCTATCAACCGCGTGGCGTTCTTTCTCATGCTCAGTCTCCTGAAGTCTCCCGAGGTCATGTGCCCCCTCCTCTGGGTGGGTATCCACTCGGATTTAAAGAAGTTGTTGAGGGCTCGATATCGAGGCATGTGCCGGAATGTGAGGGCGATGAGCCAAAGACGGACAGAAGTACCTAAATATTAACATCCCAATCCGTTTTTCCCAGTGGGCATGAGAGTTCAGTCGGTATATCAGAATCCGTCCTCATGTCTTTGAGGGTATTGAGGGGCGATAGTCTTTGACAATCGAGAAAAGCAAACAGTCATCATCGAACGCCGAGCTGGCCAAGCTCCGCTCCGAGATACAGAAGATTGCGAGGGACGTGAAGGGCCAATTAGGCCTCTATATGAAGCACGTCGAATCTGGCCGAGAGATCGCGATCGATGCGGACAAGATATTCCCACTCGGCAGCGTCTTCAAGATCCCTGTCATGGTAGAGGCATACCGGCAGGTGAACGAGGGCCTGCTCTCGATGGACGAGAAGATAAAGCTCGAGAATAGGCACTATTGCATCGGATCCGGAATACTCCAGTTTCTTACTCCTGGCCTTGAACTGACGATCCGCGACCTGATTACTCTCATGATTGTGGCGACGGACAACACAGCCTCTGAGATGCTGTGGAAGAGGATCGGGATCCAGAGGGTCAACATGTTGATCCGCGAGCTGGGTCTAGCGAAGACCTCGATATACCTTCCGTGGAGGGAGGGCTTCCTCCTGACGATGGGAAAGGGACCGTTCAAGGACACCCCCGTGCAGGAGGCTGGACGAAAATGGAAGGGCTTCTCCGACCTTGATCGGATGAAGATCCTGAACGAGATTGACGCGGAGTTCGCGAACCTGTCGATCGAGGATTTCCGAAGGGAGTATGAGAACCTCTACGGAATGAAGGAGGAGAAGAAATTCAGGACTCAACGCGAATACGACCAGGTCTTCGACAACCTCGGGACTCCTCGTGAGATAGGCATCATGCTAGAGAAGACCCTCAAAGGTGAAGTGGTTTCCAAGGATGCCAGCAAGGAGATGCTCGGTATGATGATGAGAAACCTCGAATCCTCCTCAGCGCCTCACTACCTTTCTGACGACGTCGTCGTCGCCTCGAGATCCGGCGTCACAGCCGGGTCCGTGAACAACGCCGGCGTGATCTATGTGAACTCGAATTCGCACATCATCATGTGCATCTTCTTCAAGAGGCTTGGAGAGAAGAACCCTGAAAAGGCCCAGGTAGCGGAGGCCAAGATCGCGAGGATGGTGTACGATCATTTCTCTCGCGTCAAGTGAGAATCAAGTCCTCATCAACCTTGGATGATCACCGCTTTCTTCTCTACGAGCGCGGCTTCCTTGTCGCTAAGAGTGCGCTTATCAATCGGAACGATCATTCGGGAGTCGTTGGCGACGATCAGGTCCTTGAGGTGGTCGAGGGTCATCAGCGCCTTTCTGAAATCAGTGTATGTTACAATGGATTCGAATCCGTCCAGCAGTACGATTGTGTTCTTGCCCTTTGCCAGGAATCTCACGATGGTATCGGTTAGGATGCCTGTGTTCGCTGGATGAATCGCCTCTGTTCCCGGGGACGTCGTGAGCCAGATCATGGCAGTCTGCTTGATACCGTATGTGGATTTGATCGTCGCAGGAGGTTTTCGGGAAATGATCAGCCCCTCGAGGCCATCGCTGAGGCCGTTCTCCGTCAAATCAAAGCCCTTTCTCGAATCGGTGCTCCAGATGACATAAGTGTTCCTTGAAGCGAGCTGTCTTGTCGCCTCGTTCTGTACTTCGGAGTTCTCAGCGGACTTTGCAGGGGTGATTCTTGCATGGGGCGATCTCCAGGCGGACCAGGACAGCGCGAGAGCGAGTATCGCCGAGGGGGATGCGAATGTGAGATTGGCGAGACTCCCAAAGAGCGCGGCTACATCCTCGTTCAGCAATGCGATTACGGCAAAAGCGACAACCATTGCTATCGGAGTCGCCACAAGGAAGAAACCGAGGTTGGTCCTTGGTACTATGGCCATATTGATTCCTGCCGTTCGGCAGCCTGTTCAAAGGTGGTCCGGACACTATATCAAGGGTTCGTTCGGCCAATCAGACTTGATAATATCATCGTCCGAAGACACGCTCCTCACCGCTTCCAGATGCACTCTTTGTCCCTCAGTTCAGCTGCCAGACCACCCTTCCTTGTCATCTCCTTCTGGGCCAAGCACAAAGGGACTATTGTCACATTGGTTTCCTCCTTCACGAGAGCGGCAAGGGAAGCTGCGGACTCCTTTGCCATGCCCTCCGTCACCGAGCTGTCGTCATAGACGACAGCGACATCCACCTCCTCTCCTGGGGCGTGCTCTCCACGTCCGATGCTCCCGAATAGCCTACACTCCCGAACCCACAGCTGCTCCCCGAGACGACTGGCATACGCTTTCGCCGCCGTCCTCTGTGGATCAGTGTCAGGAATCATCCGAAGGACTCTCAGTCTCTCCTTGTCATCCGTCAGTGTCACGCCAATCGCGTTCCCGATCTTCCGGGTCCTCACGAGGCCTGCCTTCTTCAACTCCTTCACGGCCCTCCAGGCAGTCATGGTCGGAACTCTTGATGTCCGCGAAAGCTCATTGATCGTGAAATCGCGGTCGGGATACGACTTAAGCGCCCGGATTATCTCAACGCGTCCTTTCCGAGCCAGTATTGTCAACAACTCGCGCGATAGCAGCTTAATCGTACCTCCGATGGTATGGATATATCAAATGTGGTATAATACAATGACGCTTAAGCCATGCCAGCATCCTCCTCCAAACGATACATAAGTAGACGGCGGTACGCACGGTCTATGGAAACGTATATTCAAGGCATCGTGGATTTGGATTGGAGCCCGGTATGTCCTATGGATAACGAAGATGTGGCGACCGTCTTGTTCGAGATTGCAGATCTGCTGGACCTCCAGGGGGTGGCGTTCAAGCCCAACGCCTACAGACGCGCTGCGAGGAACATCAACGCGCTTGAAGAGGATATCAACAAGATAGCTGCCGAGGGGAGGCTGCGGGACATCCCAGGCGTCGGCGAGGCAATGACAAAGAAGATTGAAGAGCTCGTCGCAACTGGCAAGTTGGACTATCTGGCTCAGCTTCGGTCCGAGGTCCCCCCTGGCCTGGTCGAGATTTTGAAGATCCCTGACGTCGGACCGAAGACGGCTATGGTCCTCTACAAGGAGCTGGGGATTTCGACCGTCGATGGACTCAAGGAAGCGGCACTAAACCACAAGTTACATGGAATCAAGGGTTTTGGGGAGAAGACCGAGGAGCGCATCCTTCAGGGAGTGAGGATTGTTGAATCCAAGGGTGGTAGGACCCTCCTCGGTCTTGCCCTCCCTATAGCCGAGTCCTATGTGGAGTATCTGAAGGTTTCACGGCCTTTGGACATGATCAGCGTGGCCGGGAGTCTGAGACGCGGCAAGGAGACGGTGGGCGACATCGACATCCTTGTGGGCGACGACAATCCCGCTGGCATCATGGACTCCTTCGTGTCCTATCAAGAGGTCGACGAGATACTCATGAAGGGTCCAACCAAGTCGAGTGTCAGGCTCAAGGACGGAATACAGGTCGATATTCGTGCCGTCGACACCAAGAGCTGGGGTGCTGCCCTATGCTATTTCACAGGCTCGAAGGAGCACAACGTCACAATGCGCGCGATGGGTGTCAGCATGGGCCTGAAGCTGAACGAGTACGGCCTCTTCACGAGAGATTCTGGGAAGAAGGTCGCAGGCGAGACTGAGGAGGATGTCTACAGAGCACTCGGCCTCTCGTATGTCGAGCCTGAACTGAGGGAGAACTCGGGGGAGCTCGAAGCGGCCAAGGAGGGCCGGCTTCCCGCGCTCGTACGTGACGACCAGATACTCGGCGACTTACATGTTCATACTGATTGGAGTGATGGTGTGGACAAGATCGACGAAGTCGTGTCCGAGGCAGTGAATCGCGGGTACGAATATGTGGCCATAACGGACCATTCGCAGAGCCTCAGAATTGCCAATGGCCTTTCGGCAGATCGGCTCAGGAGTCAGATCGATTCAATTCGCAAGAAGGAGGATTCAGAGGGTCGCAAGATAAGGGTCCTTGCCGGTAGCGAGGTGGACATCAAAGCGGACGGATCCTTGGACTTCCCGAACAGCGTTCTCAAGGACCTTGACCTGGTGATTGGTTCGGTCCATTCGGGCTTCAAGCGCTCCAAGGCGGAGACCACAGCGCGCCTGGTAAAGGCTATTGAGTCAGGTCGGATCGACATACTCGGCCACCCGACCGGCAGGCTCATAGGTCAGAGGAACCCCTACGAAGTCGACCTTGACAAGGTTTTCGATGCTGCAAGGTCGGCCGGAGTCTGCATGGAGATCAACTCACATCCCGACAGGCTGGACCTGTCAGATATCCACTGCAGGAAGGCCAAGGACGCCGGGGTCATGATGGCCATAGGGACCGACGCCCATAGGACTGAGCATCTGAGTTACATCAAGTACGGCATCATAACCGCAAGGCGCGGATGGCTCGAGCGCAAAGACGTCATGAACACGCTGAGGTGGAAGGAGCTGTCGAAACGAATCCACGGTGGAAGGCCATGAGCGACGGCCGTTCCGCAGCAAAGAAGCGGATGAGGGAGCTGGTCGACAGCATATCGTATCACGACAGGAAGTACTACGCGGATGACGACCCTGAGATATCGGACTACGAATACGATGTTCTGGTCAAGGAGCTGGCAGAGCTAGAAGAGAGGTACCCTGACCTTGTCATGCCGGATTCACCGACCCAGCGAGTGTCCGGCAGACCGCTTGAGGAGTTCCCTCAGGTAGAACATAAAGTGGCGATGCTGAGCCTCGGGAATTGCTACTCCTCGGAAGAGCTGCGCGAGTTCGACGCCCGAGTGAGGAAGTGGCTCGGAGGGGAATCGGTCGAATACGTTGTGGAGCTGAAGATCGACGGTCTAGGGATAGCGCTCTTGTTCCAACATGGAGCCCTCGTCCGAGGGGCGACAAGAGGGGATGGTCGAATAGGCGAGGAAGTCACATCGAACATCAGGACGATCAGGAGCATACCGCTGAGGTTGAAGCCCGAGAGCGGCCTTCGCACGGTCGAGGTGCGCGGTGAAGTCTATATGCCGACCGAGGGCCTCAAGAACCTGAACAAGCAGAGAGAGGCCGTCGGCGAACCGCTGTTCGCCAATCCAAGGAATGCCGCTGCGGGGTCTATAAGGCAGCTTGATCCGAAGATTGCGGCGTCACGCCCATTGGATGCTTACTTCTACACGCTGGGATACAGCGAAGACCCGATGCCGTCAACGCATGAGGAGTGTCTTGCGGCCATGAGGAAGGCCGGCCTCCGCACGAGCCCTCACACCGTTAAGTACGATTCCATCGACAAGGTGCTGGAGCACATCAGCATGTGGGAGTCCAAGAGAGACTCCGTCGGGTACGAGATCGATGGGATCGTCATTAAGGTCAACTCGCTTGAACAGCAGGTCAAGTTGGGGTTCACCGCCAAGGAACCGCGCTGGGCGATTGCATTCAAGTATCCGCCGAAACAGATGACTACCAGGCTGCTGGATATCCAGGTCCAGGTCGGAAGGACTGGCACGTTGACACCGGTGGCCATTCTCGAACCTGTGCAGGTCGGCGGAGTGACAATCTCGCATGCAACTCTTCACAATGAGGACGAGATAAGACGCAAGGACCTGAGGATCGGGGACCATGTCCTTATCGAAAGGGCGGGCGAGGTGATCCCGCAGGTCGTCAAACCCATCACAGACAAGAGGACAGGCCGCGAGCGAGAGTTCAAGATGCCACAGACCTGCCCTGTGTGCGGATCCAAGGCCATCCGAGAGGAGGGCGAAGCTGCACGAAGGTGCGTCAACGCATCGTGTCCCGCTCAGATCAAAGAGCGTCTGATGCATTTCTGCTCGCGGACAGCGATGGACATTGAAGGCGTCGGACCCGCTCTGGTCGATCAGCTCGTGGACAAAGGCCTGGTCTCGGATGTGGCAGACCTGTACAAGTTGACGAAAGAGGACCTGCTCACTCTGGATGGGATCGCGGAGAAATCATCTCAGAACATCTTGGACGCCATAAGGTCCAGCACGAAGAGGGAATTCGAAAACGTACTGTATTCCCTCGGCATCCGCCACATCGGACGCCACACCGCGGATGTCCTCGCTCAGGCGATGGGGAGCCTGGACAGGCTCGAATCGGCATCGGTCGAGGAGCTGTCGAGGATAAATGGCGTTGGCCAGGTCGTCGCTGAGGCGATCAGGGACTTCATGAGCAGCCCGGAGAACCTCAAGCTTATGGACCGTCTGAGAAACGCTGGACTGAAGACTGAATCGACCAAGAAAGCCGGTGGACCGTTGGCCGGAAAGGTCTTCCTATTCACTGGCGAGCTCAGCTCCATGACGCGCTCCGAGGCGGAAGCTGCCATAGAAGCACTCGGAGGGGTATCCGGGGCGTCGGTGACAAAGGCAACGGACTACGTGGTCGCTGGGAGAGATCCAGGTTCGAAGCTGCAGAAAGCCAAGAGTCTTAAGAAGACGATCCTTGACGAGCAACAGTTTGTTGAGCTTGTCAAGAAGAGATAGACAACTCTCGGCTCCCGTCAGAACATCCTACGGTCTGTTTTGCATCTGGTGATACTGATGGAGTATCATTATTATAGCCAGGACTAACAGAATGTACATGCAGACAGACTCTGTCGGAGT